>CAMRBQ010000026.1 GCA_947040495.1 uncultured Spirochaetia bacterium | reverse complement strand
TTCCCTACACGACGCTCTTCCGATCTTATTTATTAAATAGAGGTGAAAAAATGAAATTAATTATTACTTTAATGACATTATTTTTTGGTGTTAGTATGGTAGAAGCAAGTGAAAATACAGTTGTACCAATAGTTTCAAAAGAACATCATGCATGGTTTACAGCTATAGAAGAAGATGATACTGATACTATTGTAGAGATGATTGGCAATGGATTTGATATAAATACAGTTGGTAAACATCCTGAAAGTGGATATTATCAATATACAGCTTTGATGTTGGCTGCATCTTTGGGTAATCAAAATATGGTTAATCAGATGTTAAAATATGGTGCTGATATAAATATACAAACACTTAATGGCGATGCTTTAGTATCTGCTGCTAAGAATAGTCAGCTTGATATTTTGACATTACTCTTGGTTAGTGGCTCTGATGTAGATAAAAAAAATATAGATGGGCAGACTGCTTTAATGGTTGCTTCGAGTAATGGACATTTTGATATAGTTGCAATGCTTATAATTTATGGTAGCGATGTAAGTGTAGCGGATATTAGAGGAAATACTGCTTTTGATTATGCAAAGATGAATAATCATGAAGATGTAGTAAAGTTGTTTGAGTATTATAATAAGACTGTAGAGGATATAGATATGTTTTTAAGATATATAGCCGAACAAATACTCAAAGCCCAATCTGATGATAATTAAAATGTTTGCAATTTTGACAAAAGATAGCATGATAGTATAATGATATATCTAATAAAATGAATAAACAGCTAATTATCTATATAATAAAAAGGCTTTTCCAGGCACTTGTTACTTTCTTTGGTATTATTACAATTGTATTTTTTGTAATTCACCTCATCCCTGCAGACCCTATAAAAATAATGTATGGTGATGGAGCACTTTCAAAAAATTTAGATAGAGAGCTTATTGAAGAGGTTCGCAAGATGTATAATCTTGATAAGCCTATATATATACAATATGGTATATGGCTTAGAGATTTTATTACATTTGATTTTGGCAATTCGATGTTTGATAATAGAAGTGTTCTTGATAAAATAAAAGAATCGATTCCGCTCACATTAACATTAAATATATTATCAATATTAATATCTCTATTGGTCGCAATACCACTTGGTGTAATAACGGCATTAAAGCATGGTACAAAGTTTGATAAAGTGTCTAATTTTGTATTGCTTGTTTTATATGCATTGCCAACATTTTGGGTTGCTCTAATTTTAATTAGTTTTTTTGGTGTAACATTAGATATACTACCGTTTTATGGGATAGTGTCGGACAACTATGAAACAAAGAATTTTTTTGCTAAGATAATAGATATAGCATCTCATTTGATTATGCCACTTTTTTGTTATACATATGGAAGCCTTACATTTATGAGCCGCCTTACAAAAGCAAATGTGCTAGATACATTAAGTCAAGAGTTTATAAAAACTGCGAGGGCGAAGGGCTTGTCAGAAAAGTCAGTCATATTGCGTCATGCCTTACGCAATTCTATAATACCTTTGATAACTGTTTTTTCTACACTTTTGCCATCTTTAATCGGGGGGTCAATTATAATAGAGCGTATTTTTTCATTACCTGGGATGGGGCTTATGATGTTTGATTCTATTAGAAGTTTTGATTATCCTGTAATTATGACAGTGCTCGCTATATCTGCTTTGCTCACATTGTTGAACATACTTTTAGTTGATATTTTATATGTGATGATAAACCCGAGGATTTCCTATGGGGCGGCAGAAAATTAATTATATTTTATTTGACTTTTTTACTTCTAGGTTATAGTCTTGTTAATTAAGTACAATGGAGAGTATTTATGATAAAAAATAAAGAGCGAATTATTTGGATATTAGTATTAGTTTTTATATTTACAATATCCCTTTTTAATATTTATGAACCTAGCAAAATCAATGCACAAAATAAAGGTTCGAGTGATGATTTTTTTCATTACACAAAATTATTTCAAAAAGTGTTTATTTCGTTACAGCAAAATTATGTAGATGAAGGCAAAGTATCTACAAAAGACCTTATGTATGGTGCTATCAAAGGCATGCTTGAGGCTACAGAAGACCCATTTACACAATTTTTGGATGAAGAACTTAATGAAAGTTTTGCCGAAGAGATGAGTGGTAAATTTGGTGGCGTGGGGCTTTCTATTATACTTAGCGATGATAAAAATTGGATAATGGTATTAGCCCCTGTAGAAGACGGTCCATCTGAAGATTTGGGCATATTGCCGGGCGACCTTATCGCTGAGATAGACGGAGAGAGTGCTGAAGGCAAAACTGCCTCTGAAGTATCTAAGCTTCTAAGGGGGAAGCCGGGTACCAAGGTGCGTGTCGGAATGAAAAGGACTGGAGTAAAGGATTTAATATACTTTGATATTAAAAGAGATATTGTTAATATTAAAAGTGTAAAATATAAAATGCTTGAAGATAAAATAGGTTATGTTCGAGTTACTACATTTGGTAATGATACTGCAAAAGATTTTAAAGATGCTTTACTCGACCTCAAAAAAGATGGTGTAAAAGACCTTATAATTGATATGAGAAATAACCCTGGTGGTCGACTTGATACTGCTATTGAGATGGCAGATATGCTTTTAACTGATGGTAAAATAGTATATGTAAGGGGGCGCCATAAACAGCAGGACGAAGATTTTTATGCATCTAAGAAGTTGGATATATTACCAGATATACCTGTAACTCTTTTGGTGAATAAATATAGTGCCTCTGCATCTGAAGTATTTGCTGGTGCATTGCAAGATAATGAGAGGGCTACGATTATCGGTGAAAAAACATTTGGAAAATTCAGTGTTCAGTATGTACTGCCACTTGATGAAAAAGATAAAACAGCTTTCAAACTTACTATAGCACATTATTATACACCAAATGGACGCAAGCTACATGGTGAGGGAATACCACCTGATTTTTTAGTAGAAGAAAAAGAGCTTACTGATGATGATATAAATGCTATGGTAAAAATTAGAGAGGGCTCTTATCTAACAGATTATATTAAAAAGTATCCAAATGAAAATGCTGATAATAAGCAGATAGCTATACTTGCTGAAGAGTTAAAAGAATATGATATAAAAATAGATACCTATATATTGGAGCGTCTTGTATATGTTGAAAGGCATAAATCTGATTATAAAGAAATTGTTAATCTAAAATATGACAAGCAGCTTAAAGCCGCTATTGAATATATGAATACAGGTAAAATAGCGATTAATAAATAATATTTGTAAGAAAAGACTATGGGTAGAATTTTTATTTCCATTGGAATAGAGATTGCCTGTAGTCTTTTTTTATTTAAGTTCATTTTATATTACGAATATATTTATTTTTGAAATTTATTTATATCTAGACTTTGTTGTATATAATTTTTTCTAAGAATGAAAGGATATTATTTTTATCATATATTGATGAATATGTAAACCAGCCTATGAGAGCAAGATTCTCATTTACAGTGATAGATGTTATAAGGTATTTATCATTTTCAAGTATTCTCTCATATACTTCAAAGTCGAACTCTGTATGCTTGAATTCTATTTTTATACCCTTGTCTCCAGTTTTATCGATATGTTCAATAACTTTTTCCATTATGCTATCTTTGCTTTCATTTTTAAATGAGTATACTTGAAAGATAGAATGTATTTTGTTATTAAAAAATTCGATAGTACCTGCTTTATCATCTCTATAGCGAACCATAGACATCGGCATCGATATAGAAAATCCACCAGCAAGTTCAGTTATACCAAATTCTCGGCAAAAACCAATATTGGATGAAATAATACTATCACCCATACGCTTTTTTATAATATTTGCAATATCATTATCACCTAGGTATTTTGCAATATCAATCCATATATCAAAAGGGTAGTCCATGTTTTGATTTAATTTGTATGCTATCTCTAATGCATATAAAATTTTAGCATAATTATTTTTTTCTTCATCAGTTATGATTTCACGAAAAGGATAATATAACCATATCATAGAAAGTATAGTCTTAAACCAAAATATGTCATCTGTTTCTTTATCAAACCAAATATAAAAATCTCTAGCATATTTATATTTTTGCTCATTATTAGTGGCATTTGTAAAATCTAAAAACCAAGATTTGCCAAAATACCCAAGCATAGTTACAGCAAAATATTCTTTATCTATAACAGGATAATCATCTGGGAATGCTAACATAAAATTAGATGTGCCCTTTTTGTTTTGCTCTATAAACAAATTTGATATAGATAGTAGACTGTCAACAAAATGTTTACTGAGTAGATTGAAATCTCTATTTTTGAAGTAACCTGTTGGGTCTTCTTTGCCTAAAACTTCAGTCCACTTTAATCTATATTTTTTTTCAAAATCGGCAAGCATATCTAGCAACCAAGCATGATAGCCCGCACCTATAAAGCCCGATGATACTTCAACTAATATATTATTTTCATCATGAGTGAATATCAAAGGGTTTTCGATTGGGTGTAATGATATTTTTAGTATATTATTATCTAATGATTTTTCAAAGAAAAAATAGAGGTCATTTTTTAGCCCATCCGAAAAAAAACGTATAATCTTATCAAAAATCGAGGCTTGATTAGACCCGTTATAGAAAAGCAAGGAACTTTCCATTTTAGCATATAAGGAAAATACTGTATTCATTATGTTATATCACGTAAATATAAAAACTACATACATAATAATATATTGTATGTAGCTTTTATAAGATAATTACAAACCTATTTTTATATATATGTTTGTAATTATTGTTTTTTATTTTCTCTGATTATTGCTTTTAATCTTTTTATTCTTCTTTTTGCTCTTTGTTTTTTTACTACGATTCTGTGTTGTTTGCTCACTAAAATACTCCTAAAATATAGTTATAATAAATTTGAAAAAATATACGTTTGACTGTATTATATAGCATTAAATTAATTTTTGCAAAATAGAATTGACTTTATTTTTATGGATAATAAAATTATAAAAACTACAATTGTCGACCCTGACGATATAACATTAGATGCGAGCCTTAGACCACTTTTATTAAAAGACTTTGTCGGACAAAAAAATCTTTGTGATAAATTATCTATATTTTTAGAAAGTGCTAAAAAACGTAATAGCTCATTAGACCATCTTCTTTTTTCAGGGCCTCCTGGGCTTGGAAAAACAACATTGGCAACTATAATATCAAATGAATTATCTGTCGCAATAAAATCTACATCGGCACCTATTATTGAAAGACCTGGTGATTTAGCATCTCTACTTACGACGCTTGAAGAAAATGATGTGTTTTTTATAGATGAAATACATAGGCTTCGCACAGTAGTTGAAGAGGTGTTATATTCTGCTATGGAAGATTTTTTTGTTGATGTCAAAATTGGTGAGGGTGTGAGTGCAAAAAGTTTTAGAGTGCCTTTACCTCGCTTTACATTAATAGGGGCTACTACACGTACTGGGCTACTTAGTGCTCCTCTTTATGATAGATTTGGTATTGTTGAAAGATTAAATTTTTATACAAATGAAGACCTTGCTACCATTGCCAAAAGGAGTGCTGACTTACTTCTGCTTAATATAGATGCTAAAGCTGCGTATGAGGTTGCTATTAGAAGTAGAGGCACACCACGTATTGTCAATAGGCTTATAAGACGCCTTAGAGATTATGCTGTAGTTGCCAATATCGATATTATAGATGCCAATTTTGCTATAGATTCGCTTACATCTTTGGGAGTTGATGAGAATGGTTTTGATGCTCTAGATAAAGAATATCTTAATATAATTGTAGAGCATTATGGTGGTGGTCCTGTAGGTGTTGAAACATTGGCTGTAAGTCTAAGTGAGCAAGCAGAAACGATAGAGGATGTTGTTGAACCTTTTCTCATTCAATGTGGTTATATAAAGCGTACTACAAAAGGACGTGTTGCTACAAAGAAAGTTTACAAATATTTAAATAAAAATATGCCGATAGATAAGAGAAATGAAAAAAGTTTATTTGATTTGGATTAATAATAATGGATAATGAAAAATATGTATCGCCTTCTATTTATTCCTCTTTCACGAAGGATGATGATAGTAGAGATAATAAAACTAAAAAATCGAAGAAATCTAAAAAAGGATTTTTTCGATTAAATAGTAATAAACCTATATTATTAAAGCCAAAATTGGATAAAAAATATGTGGGCAAAAATAAATATGCTAAGATAAAAATTGCAAAACCAAATAAAAATCCAGTAAAATCTTTTGCCAAAAATACTAATAAAGTTATATTTAATAATACACATGGAATTAGAAATATATTTAGCTTTATGCATGCAAAGGCAAATAATCGAAAAATGATAATGATTGTACCAGAGGCTAATGGCAAAACAATATCTATGCATATAACGAATATTTTTATATTTTTTATATTTGCAGTATTAGCTGTTATTATATATTTTGGTACGGTTTCATATAGAAAATTTGAAGATGAAAGATTGATATTAAGTAATTTAAATAAATATAATAAAGATTTATCATTAGATATGAAAAAATATTCTTCTGCTGTATCAAAGTTGGAAGAAAAAATATTAAGCTATAAAGATTATTTTATCAAACTTTCGTCAATGTTGTCATATAATAATTATGAAAATATTTTATTGGATGATTATAGTGATGGAGATAATATTTTAACAATATCAAAAGAGCTTCCATATATAAATAAATCATTAAAAGATATAGAAAGTTTTTATTATGCAAGAAGTTACTATCAGGATATGATACCTTTTGGTTGGCCTGTGGCAAATGGTGGGCGTATTACAAGTGGATATGGTGAGAGGTCTTCTCCATTTACAATGAAAAAAAGTTTTCATGCTGGTATCGATATAGCAGGGCCTCATGCAACACCTATATTAGTGGTAGCCGATGGTGAAGTTATTTTTTCTGGTTGGCGAGGTGGCTATGGTTGGTTTATAATTGTAAAGCATAAAAATGGATATGAGACGGCTTATGGACATAATTCTAAAAATCTTGTACAGGTTGGGGAACATGTAAATGAAGGGCAAACTATAGCAGAAATGGGAAAGACAGGTCGTGTAACAGGTACCCATTGTCACTTTGAGGTTAGAATAAATAATAAAATTGTAAACCCATCTAAATATATAGGCGTTAGATTTTAAATATAAAAAATGAATTATAAAAAATATAAAAATTATATAACTATTCTATTCGCTTTTTTAATTACTTCATGTTCTAATGAAAGAGATATTACATATGAGGCACTTTTTAATTCTATAAATGATAATAAAATACTTGTGCTTGAGACTATTCTTGATAAAAATAAATTATATATTAACTATATTGATAAAAAGTTAGATACATCAGCTTTGCATGAGGCTGCTAATGTTGGCAATAAAGATATTATAAATTTACTTATTAATGAAAATGCAGATGTTAATATTAAAAATAATAGTTTAATAACTCCTTTAATGATAGCCTCTTCAAATAATTATGTTGATGTCATGGCTACATTCTTATTCCATGATGCCGATATAGATGCCTTAGATAATAAAAATTATAATGCTTTAATGTATGCAGTTGAAAATGGTAATTATTATGCCACAGAATTTTTATTTGAAAATGGTATAAATATAGATGTGAAATCTATTGATGGTAAATCCTCATTAGATATAGCAGTGGAAAATAATTATAATTCTATAGTAGACCTGCTTACGAGAAAATCTTCTCCTTTGATAGAATCTATAATAGCAAATGATGATGAAAAATCTTTAACATTAATACAAATAGGAGCAAACCTAGATGTGATTGATTCAAAAGGAACAACAGCATTACTTAGGGCAACAGAACAGAGAAACATAAAAATTATAAATGCCTTAATAAAATCAGGTAGATGCGATATTGATAAGGTAGATAAATCAGGTGCGACAGCATTGGTATGGGCTATTGAATTAGATTTTATAGATATAGCAAAATTTCTTCTCGAGAATAATGCTAATACTGATATTAATAATGGTATACCATTAATCTTTCGAGCGAGAAGCGTTGATATGGTTAAACTACTTGCCTCTCATGGATTAAATGTAAATGAAAGACATAGTAAATTTTTATACACACCGCTTATGGCTGCTGCTGAAAACTATAGCATTGATAGGGTGGATATTTTGATTCAACTGGGGGCTAACCCATATATGACAAATTCGCAGGGGCTAGATTCGTTCATGTTAGCTGAAAAATCTGGAAATATAAATGTGCTTAGATATTTACAAAATCTGGAAATAACAAATAATTAGATAATAACATTATCTATAATTATTACTTTTACAATATCTAATGGTAGCTGTTGGACAGTTTCAACATCGATATCATTTTTAATTGTTATTTTATCTTCTACAATATTTATATATATAGCATCATAATCTCGGCTTGTGAATTTTTTAAATTTAGATAGATCTAAAGGTAGACCAATAGCGTTATCTTTAGCCCCCAATGTTATAATATTACCGCCTTTAAATTGACCATTATAAAAATCTTTTAAAGCATTATAGATACTTCCTTCAAGCATTTTTATGGCACTAGTTATAATAGTTTTAGATTCTATACTTTGATCAACATCTACACCTATAACATATGAGTAATTTTCTTCAGCAGCAGTTATAATAGAATTACCTATTTTTCCACCACAGGCAAATATAACTTCAGTACCATTTTGATACCATGAAGAAGCCAATTCTTCAGTTTCTAATGTTTCATCAAAGTTTCCAATATAAGTATATTGTATTTCGACATTATCTATTCCAAGTTTCTTGGCAGCATATTCAGCACCTTGAACAAATCCATATCCATAACGTACTACAGGTGGTATAGGTTCTCCTCCCATAAATCCAAGTTTTGTAAAGCCGTCTTTAACTGTCGCATATCCTGCTAAAAATCCAGATTGTTCCTCGGCATAATAGATAGAGAGTACATTTTTTTCTATTCTAAAATATGTACCTGTCTCATCTTGAGGTTGCCCATCAATTAGAATAAACATTATTTCAGGATATTTATCTTGAGCTACATATATAACATTCTCAAATGAAAAACCGGGAGTTATGATAATCTTTGCACCTTCATCTACCGCCAAATCAATAGCATCTAGGTAGGAACCGACTATTTTTTCTTGAGACTGATAATATTTATAACTAATATTATTTTTTTCGGCATATTTTTTTATCCCTTGTAAAGAGGCATCATGAAACGATTTATCATTTATAGAACCCACACCCGTTACAATGGCAATTTCATATTCTTTTGGTTTGTTATTTAAGCAGCTTGTAATCAAAGATATCAGCATTAAGATAAAAAATATAAAATAAAATTTCTTTAGCATATGTACCCCATAAAAAATTATTATAATAAAATATATATAAGAATATAGTCTTTTGTCAAGTATAATAATATTGATTAGTATTTATGCTAGATTATTATTAGTTATATAAATGACAAGAAACCTTTGATGTGCCAACTATACTTTCTTTTGGTTGATTTTCTCTACATATAGGCATACATTTGCTACATCTTGGATGAAAAGCACAGCCCTTTGGTTTATTTAATGCAGAGGGTACTTCGCCACCTATTACAGGCAGGAGTGAATTATTATCTTTTTCTCTAATAGAATGTGCTATAGCAAATAAAGATTTCGTATATGGATGTAATGGATTTTTTACGATATCTTCTTTTTTGGAATTCTCTAAGACTTTACCCAAATACATGACAATAACTTTGTCAGCAATAGCTTCGATAACAGAAAGGTCATGCGATATAAACATTACAGATATACCATATTCATTATGAGCATTTTTTATAAGAGAAAGTATCTGCCTACTTATTGTTATATCAAGGGATGTGGTGGGCTCATCTGCTATGAGCAGCTTTGGATTTGTTATAATAGACATCGCAATCATAACACGTTGACGCATACCGCCTGAGAGTTCATGTGGGTAGCTATGAATACGCTCTTTGGCATTTTCCATTCCAACTTTATTAAGCATATCAATAACAAGTTTTTTGCTTTCGCTTTCACTGCATATACTATGTGTAATAAGTGGCTCAGCTATTTGTTTGCCGATTTTCATAACAGGGTTTAATGCATTCATAGGCTCTTGAAATATCATAGATACATCTTTGCCTCTAAAATGCTGTAGCTCTTTATTTGTAAATTCTAATATATTTTTGTTTTCAAATATTATAGAACCATCATAATCGACTTTATCATTTTGATGCAATGATAAGATAGAAAGCCCTAGAGAGCTTTTGCCACTTCCAGATTCTCCAACAATACCAATAATACTATTTTTTGCGATATCAAAAGATATATTATCAATAGCTATTAATTTTTCATTATCAAGATTAAATGTAAGAGAAAATTTTTTTATGCTCAGGAGCGTATTATCTATATCCAATATAATACTTCCATTATTCTTCTATATTTTTAATATAAACGCCTGCTTTATTGACAGCATTAGCTACGGCACGACTACTTATAGTAGCCCCTGTAATTGCATTTATCTCACCATAATGTATATCGCCACCTTTCCTTACTACAACAAAATCGAGGAAGCCCTCGGCATTATTAAATTGATTTTTAAACTCATCATCGGAAATTTTTGAGCCAATATTTGGTGTTTCTGTATGGTCTAGTGGCACTATCGCTGTTATAAACTCAAGGGTTTTATCATATCCTACCAGTATATTTACATCGCCTGAATAGCCCACATCAAAAGTTTTGACAGCATAGCCTACTACTTCACCCGAGGCATTTAATCCTTTATAGAAAGAGATATCTTCGGCTTCTATAGGTCCTTCTACCTCTGTAACATCAGGTATTACTATACTTATAGCTTCCATAGTAGCCTTGATTTGATTTGCTTCTATATCATCTGCTAAGGCATCGTTTAAAAATGATAGAGCAAAACCAGATACAAGAGCAGTTAAAGTTATAGATATAGCCGCACTAAAACTAACGTATTTTTTTTTATTTTCCATTTTCTATACCTTCAAATCTAGGATTATTTTTTTTGTAATACTTTCATCTTGCCAAAAACCTGTGGTCTTGTAAACATATTTATGAGTGGTGTTATACAATTGCCTAATAATATAGCATACATTACACCCTCAGGATTATTGCTAAAATTTCTTAGTATTATAATCATTAACCCTATAAATATAGCATATATCCAAGAACCTAGTCTTGTAAGTGGGCTAGTAACCATGTCTGTTGCCATAAAGAATGCTCCAATAGCAAATCCACCAGCAAGTACAGTATATATTGGAGAAACAAATTTTTCTGGGGCAGATAGGGATAATATTAGAGAGAATAGTATAGATGATATAAATATACCAGCTGGTATTCTCCATTGCATGCTTTTTGTTGCCAATAAGAATATAGCCCCCAAAAATAATAAAGCAAATGATGTTTCACCAATAGTACCTGATGTATTGCCGAATAACATTGATGGATAAAATATAGATTCATAGCTAATTCTTTCTAAAAATGTTTCAGGTGCTTTTGTGCTAAAATCTTTCATAAAACCTAGAGGTGTTGATTGTGTGAAAGCATCTATAGTACTTAATGAGGTTTTTGCTTGACTAATTCCATCAGTAATATTAGCACTTTGCCATTGACCTATTCCAAATGGATAATTGCTTGGTGCTTGATAGTTAATCATTCTTGCAGAAAAAGATAGATGTAAAAATGCTCGTCCTACAAGTGCTGGATTAAATATGTTATTACCTAATCCACCAAATATTTCTTTACCAAAAATAATAGCCACAGCACTACCTATAATAACATGTGGAACTGGCATGGATGGGGGTAGTGTCATAACCAAAAGCATAGCTGTAATAATTGCTGTGCAATCCTCTATATGTATTGGTTTCTTTCTTACAATATTGACTAATACTTCAAATAAAAGGCAGCTCAATATAGCCACAATTAAAAGTAAAAATACTCTGGGACCAAACACAAAGGCAGAATAAATATAAGCGGGTGATAAAGCGATAATAACACGTAGCATTAGTTTTTGAATGCTGTCATTTGTGCTTATATGTGGTGAAGAGCCTACATAAAACTGCATAATATAATCCCCATAAATAATATAAATTGATTTTACAATAGAAATTGATTTATTTCTAGTGTTATAAAGTAAAAATAAGCATATCTATAATAATTATTCTAATTTATAATTACGCCTTCTGTTGGGTCAATAATAGGTTCTTCTACTATAATTTCATTAACACTGTTGTTTTCATATTCTTCTTTTGTATTGTCATCTTTTTTATGGTCTATATAACATTTAACAGAATCATCTAGACCTGAAAGCATTATTGATTCCAAGTTCAAACATGTTTCATTTCTAGGCAGGCCAGAGTCTTGACATATTTCAACTATATTAATATCGGTTGGCATATCCCAATTAAATTGCTTTACACTATTTGGTAGTACATTATTTAAATAGTTTAATGTTGTTGCAGCAGGGATAGTGCCACCAGTATAGCCACGTGGGAGTTTATTATTTTTGTCACTGCCAAACCAAGTAACCGTCACAAGTTCATCATAGTATGCAACAAACCAAGCATCTTTATAGTCGCTAGTTGTACCAGTTTTGGCAGATATAGTATGCTCAAATTTTGTATTTTTACTACTTCTATAGGCGGTACCACCGGGCTTAAGTACTTTCTGTAAAGATGTATTTACAAAATATAAAGATGATGGTGATAAATTTGGTATTGTATATACCCCTCTTTTAGATATATCTTCTATATCCATTAGAGTTCCATCTGCTTTTATAATACGTTCTATTATATATGGTGTTTCTATCGTTCCATTATTGGCAAAAGCAGAATATATTTTTGCAAGTTCAAGGGGTGATATTTCTATAGTACCAAGCGCTATAGATAAATCATGGGGTATGAATGCATCTTCGCTTAGCATTGATTTCATACTATTATGAAAATAATTAAGCCCAACTTCTTCTAGTAGTTTAACAGCTATTGTATTTATCGATTGTGAAAGTGCATCATCAAGTCGCACATTTCCTTTATGTTTACCCGAGTAATTTCTAGGTGTCCATTCTTTTTTACCAAGACCCTGTGGGTATGCATATGCTTTATCTTCTATTATAGAGAATGGTAGTTGTCCACCTTCAAATGCATAGGCATATATGAAGGGCTTGACACAGCTGCCTATTTGCCTAGATGCTTGTATCGCTCTATTAAATTGATTGTTAAGTCTATAGCCATCGCCACCAATAAATGATAGTATAGCACCAGTACGAGGGTCTATTGTGACCATTGCCCCTTGCATGGTACTGTCGCTTGTTTCTTCTTGTAATGCAGAGATTGTACTTTCAATAGATTTTTCAGATTCTTCATAATGCCTTATATCTACAGTAGAATATATTCTAAGACCAGCAAATGCTATTTCATCCTTTTCAAAATGTTTGTTTAAAACTTGCCTTATATGTTCATTTATATATGGTGCTTTATTTACAGTCATCTTCCATTGTGATGTCGATATATCTGCTACAAGATTTCTATAATGTGTATCAAATAAATTAAACTCTTCTTTTGCTGTATTTTTATCAATGACATTATATTTTACAAGCCTATTAAAAATTTGTTTAACTTTGCTTTTAGAATTATCAGGATTTTTTATGGGCGAAAAATATGTAGGGTTATTTAATATCCCAACGAGTATAGCACATTCTATAGGTAGGCATTCATTTAATGGCTTTTGAAAATAATATCTCGAAGCCGCTTCAAAACCATAATTGCCATCGCCTAAATATACAGTATTGAGGTACATTGCAAGGATTTCTTTTTTTGTATATGTAGATTCTATTTCATATGCTGCAAACATTTCAAAAAGTTTTCTATGTATTGTTCTTTCACTTTTTGTAAATAATAATTTTGCTAATTGCTGTGTTATTGTAGAGCCACCACCAATTATTTTTCTTGATATGATAGTTCTAATTGTAAGGTATATTGTTCTTAGATAATTAATACCACCATGACTATAAAATTTTTGGTCTTCCATTAAAAGCAATGTCTTTTCAAAGGTAGGGCTTATATCTTCAGGATTTACAACCTCATAAGAGGCGGGCATATATTCACCAATAAGAACACTATTTTTATCATATATCCTTGTTGGTGGGGTATTGCCAAATGGGTTTAATGGATTAAAATAGCGTATTTTTTTTTCATTGCCTTTGACAACAATAACACTATAATAATCTGCCATCATCGCCATACTTGCTTCTCTTTTTGTAAGCCATTCTTTATAAATGCTGCCAACAAAATATCCTACAATTGAAGTGCCAATAACAATAATAACAACAGATACTATAAGAATAATCTTTATAGTCTTTTTAATTATGTTTAGTTTGTTTATTGGATAGTCTTTATTATTATTTTTTTTAAAATTTCTATTTGAATTCATCGACCTCATTTTTTTGAGACGTTTTTCTATAGAATCATTTTGTTTTTTTTTTGTGCCCATTTTTTATATTAACTCATTTTTATCTACAAATATATCAGTATTGCTACAATTAATACATAATAATCTAAAAGTATTTAATTTACAATATGTAAAATAATATTTTTGAAATTATAATAAAATAAAGCAAAAAAGACGCATGCTTGATGATTGATATGTGGTAATAAAATATTGCTTACTATTATTTTGTAGCGGAAGCAGCCTTAAGTAATTGTACAATATCAGTATGCCCATTATCGGTAGCATAGATTAAAGCAGTTTTGTTATTGGCGTCTATAGCATTAATATCTGCTTGAGCATTCAAAAGTAGTTTTACAATATCAGTATATCCCCAAAGAGATGCCCACATCAAAACTGTATAATTATGTGTATTTAAATTAAAGTCGGCATCATTTTCAAGTAATATTTTTATAATATCTCTAGAGTTCTTTTTTTCTTTACTGTTTAATAGATAATCATCAGAAAGGACATTGCCTATAATAGTATATCGCCATGGGTCTTTTGCATTAACATCAGCTCCATTGTTAATAAGTAATTTTACTATTTTTGTATGACCCTCTGTAGCCGCTCTTGATAAAGCTGTATATTCTCCACCATTAATATCAACATTATTTTTAAGTAGAAATTGTACTATTTTAATATGCCCATTCTTTGAAGCAAGGCTTAAAGCAGTATCACCATCACTTATAGCATTTATATCTACCTCATCTGAAATATATTTTTTCATACTTCTTAAATCACCATTTTTGGCAGCATCAAATATATTAGGGTAAATATTAAACGAAGTGAGTAACATAAATAACAATATATATTTTTTCATTCTATTATCCTTATGATTTATAATTAATATTGTCTAAATATTTTATAATATCACTATTCCCTTTTTCTAAAAAACATATTTATTATATACGGCTATTTTAAAAAAATATTTAATAATTATATACGACTATTATTTTAATATTTGCGATTTTATCATAGCTAATTTTGTAGATATAGTAGATACATTTTATATCTAGTTGCTGTTTTTTTGTAAATACACCTATTTTATTTATCTAATATTTCTTTAGTATTTAAAAATTTAATGATAATAGATAGCCTTGTTATAATAGTAAGCAAACATCCGATATCTAAAATTATTAACATAATATAAATGATGTTTTTATAAAATAGAATTTCAATATTAGTATATTTTAAACAAATCGATAAAATAAGAGCAAATGTAAGCAAAGCCATTCTTTTTTGTTTAGCCATTATTCCTTTGAAAGTAGTAATACCGAGTGCTGTGCCAAAGCCTCGAACATAGGCTGTAAATAATGCGAGAAAAACACTAGCCCAAGCAAGCTCTACTACATAAGGATATGCTATCCCTATATAACCAAATGGAAGAAGTAATAAAGTATCAGATATTCTATCGGGTAGTTCATTATAAATATCACCAACTAGGCTTGAATTGTTTCCATCAATAGCAACCATTCCATCAAATAAATTACAAAGCAATCGTCCTTGAATTCCTATAATAGCAATAATAGTATTTAGAATTGTAATATCTTTTTTCATTGTTATTATGGCAATCATTCCAATCGTTGAGAAAGCAATACTAAAAACGGATATGGCATTGGGTGAGATATTTGCTTTGATTAATAAATTGGTGATTCTTTTTGCGAGTAGATGCTCTCTAGATTTTATGGGTCTTCTTTTTTCATTTATATTTTCATTCATGCTTTAACCTCTTTGTTATTATTCATAAATAATTTTCTATCTTAGATTGTTCAATTACATTTTTCCCTAATAATGTTATCGCTTTTTGGTGACAATTGGATATACAGCGATAGCATTTTGTACATCTATTTAAAGATACGGCTTTATTATCTTTTAAAATAAGATTATTCATTGGGCAGATTTCTATGCACTTACCACATCCTACACACTTGCACTCATTAATTTTTAGTTTACTTATGTAGTTTTTTGTTTCATGATAAAACCATAATCTTTGTCCAAATAAACCAGCAAGATGGGCAATAAAACTAAGTCCATTTTTAGGAGGCTTATTATTTTTCAGATTCACAACTGTATTGATAATTAATTGAGTTGCTTTTTTTACAAGTGCTTTATTTTCATTCAGGCTTTTTTTTAATAATTTAGAATCGCTAATACAGTCAGGCATTTTTATATGTAAACCACCTATGATTTTTGCCCCATGTTTTTTAAATAATCTTGCAGAACAACCTGTTCCATCACCGCTAAAAAGACCCATTGTTGCAATTATAAATATTTTTTTGCCTTGCCAAAGATCGCTATGCTTTTTAATAAAATCATGCACTATTTTTGGGAGATTGCTAAAATAGATTGGATACGCAAATACAATTGTTTCATTTGTTTTAAGGATATCAATAATATTTTCCTGTTCAATAGAAGCTATACTTGAAAATGGCTCATAATTACTACAAAATTTTTCAACACAATATTTGGTATTGCCTGTTCCACTAAAATATATTCCAACCATAAATTCCTCCTAAATAAAATATATTTAATTTTTTGTTCTTATTCTGAAAGAGATAGTCTTATATTTTCGATTACCTCTTCTCTTGTGCTATAAAATATTTTATTTTTAATTTTTAAATTAATTATAAATGGGATAGGGATATGCTGCCCTTTTGGCATAGAATCTTCTGTCCTCGTTATTTTTATTGCATATATTGGGACGAGAGGATATTGCTCTGATATTCTTGCTATTCCTTTTTTTACACTTCCAAATTTGCCAGGCTGTCCTCTGCTACCCTCTGGAAACATAATGATAATTTTATTTTCATCCAAACAGCTATAGATATTTAAAAATATATCAGACGATACTTTATGTCGCAACAAGGGGATTATGCCAAGTATATTTTTTGACATCCAAGCGAATATTTTATTTTTAAAGAAATAATCAGCAGCTCCAACGACATTAGTATTAGAAATTTCTTTGCAACTAAATATAGATAAAAGAACAATAGCATCAATATGGCTATTATGATTTGCAACTATTATTGCAGGCCCAGTTTTAATAAGCATATCTTCGCCAGAAATATTTTTGCCCAAATAAAAATGTACAAATAGTTTTAAAAAGTAATGAAATATTTTTCTTATCAATTTTACCCCACTAAGCTGCTTGAAAAAAATATCTTATTATATGAAAAAATACAGGAGATACAAAAATTAGACTATCAATTCTATCTAAAATACCACCATGCCCTGGGATAAGTTGGCTTGTATCTTTAATATTTAAATCTCTTTTTATAGCTGACATAAAAACATCGCCTAAAAATCCGAGAACGCTTATGAGTATTCCAAGTGCCATCAAAATAATAATATTTAATGGAAGAGAAAGGATACATTTAGCCACTAATATTGTGGTGACTGTTGTCAAAAAAACACCGCCGAGGAATCCTTCTAAAGTTTTATTCGGGCTGATTTTTGTAATACCTCTTTTGCCAAAAGATTTTCCACATATATATTGATATACATCATTAAGTTGAGTCAAAAAAATAAGTGAAATCAATATATACTTTGATGGAAGGACAAGCTCTATATTTAATAAATATGCCAAATGACTTATTGAATATATACTAATCATTGTCCCTAAATAAAGTAGACCAAATGTTTTTAAAAAGTCCTCTGTATTTTGAGTGAGAGTTAAAAGAATACTCATGCCAACAAAAATATATATAGGTATGAAAATTACAAATAGATTATACCAATCTATATAAACAATATAATATTGTGCGATTAAAAAAACATATGACATTACAACAATTGCCATATCTGTTTTCCTTATTGTAATTATAGAAAAATATTCTTTTATTGCCAAAAAAGATACAAAGGTAAAAAATAAAATTATACTTGTTCTATTCCACATGGCAAGAGAAAAAATGGTTATAATTATTGCCCAGCTTTTTATTCTTTCTATTAAATTTTTTTTATCTTCTAGCGTCATGCAATCTCCTAACTTATTAATTAGATTAAACTATTATACTTGATTTTCTAATACAAGCAAAATAAATTATGTAAAAAATAGTCATACGTAAATCTATGGTTTAAATATAAATTATATTTGAAATTAAAAACTGTATGTAGTATAATTAATTTTATTATGATATTACTTAGATATAGAAGGATTTATAATGGATAAAATTACAAAAGAGTATATAGAATTGCATGCACCGGACCAGCCTAGTATAAGTAATGGGTCGAAGCTTTCTAGTAAAGGTAGTTTTCTCAAACACTCTAAAATATCTGATGATAGCCTATATTTTGCTGAATGTAGCGGCAGTGGAAAAAATAATTATAAAGTTTCCGCAGATTTTATTACAGAAAATCTGCCTATATTTCGTTGTAATTGCCCAAGTAGAAAACTTCCTTGCAAGCATAGCATAGGGCTACTCTTTGAAATATTAAATGGTAAAACTTTTAAGGTAGAAGAGATACCAGAAGATATTTTGGAAAAAAGAAATAAATCTGTTGCAAGAGAAGAAAAAGCAAAAATAAAAAAAGAGGCTTCTCCAAATGATGCCCCAAAGAAAGTGAATAAAAGTGCCAGATTAAAAAAAATAAAGCAGCAGTTAGAAGGTCTTGAAACAGCAGAAAAAATTGTAGTACAAATTTTAGAAAAAGGACTTGGCACGATAGAAGGCGAATCTATCTCTGTCTATCAAAATTTAGCAAAAGAGCTTGGCAACTATTATTTGATAGGGCCACAAAATTATGTTTATGAGAACATTGATGAGATTGAAAATATTAAAATGGCTAGCAAAGAAGGTTTATCTGTAAATTATTCTAGTGCTCTCAAAGTATTGGTTAAACTAAATTCTATTATTAAAAAATCTAGGGAATATCTGACAAAGCGTTTAGAGGATGGCGATTTATCTGATGATGATAATGAATTGTTTGAACAGCTTGGTGGTGTTTGGAAATTAGATGATTTGAAAGGTATTGGTCTTTATAAAGAAAATCCAGAAATCATTCAGCTTTCATTTATTATTATTATATCAAATGCTTCAAAACAATATATTGATATTGGATTTTGGATAGATATTGCAACAGGTAAATTAAACTCTACATATAATTATAGACCATTTAAAGCTGTCAAACATATTAAACAAGATGATAGTATATTTGATGTTATTATTCCAAAAACAATGGTGTATTATCCGGGTACAATTAATCAGAGAATACGTTGGGATGAGTTTAAAATTAGGGATATTAGTAAAAGTGATTTTAAAAAGATAAGAGATTTTGGAGAAGATATAAAAACTATTGTCAAGGCAAGTAAAGATTATTTAAAAAACACATTGTCTCAAAATTATATGCCTGTTATTGTTTCTTATAAAAAGATTATGAAAGCCTCAGATTATAGTATTTTATTAGAGGACTTATCGGGCGATAAGATTAAACTATCTACTATTAAAGGCTTTGCATCTAATTTGAATAGTATTTTAAATTTGCCGAGTAAAAAAATGTATGAAAGTCAAGTGATGTTTGGATTGATTTTTTATGATGAAGAAGACAAAACTTTTAAGCTACATCCATTTAGTATTATTTGTGAAGATAATATTATCCGTTTATTGTATTGATTAAATAAGGACATAAATTATGTTAGAATTATTATATATGTTAAAAGAAAGATTAGAGTCTTCTGCAGTTGCAGGAGTGTCTCTAGTTGCACAAGATTTTAAGCTGAAAAAAATTGTAGCAGATATAGGCAGTATTGAAAAAAAATCTCCCGTGTTTGAGAGGATATATAGTGGTGCATCCGCATTGTTTATAGAGAGCAAGAATAATAAATGTTTAGATATGATGGATTTACTCGCCCTTATTAATGCTGTGCTTGTAACGCAAGGCAGTGTGTTTGATAATAATATCGAGGTAGAAGAGATAGTATCTGCCGAAAGTGAATATAGTCGAATATCTTCTAAGGTATTATCAAGATTATATGAGGCAACGCATGGAACAGGTGGTGGTCGTTTAGAAATAATTAGAGAAACACTTAGAGATAAATATATAATGAAAGACTATCGTGTGCGTAGCTATTTAATTCATGCATTGAGTGATAAATATCAAGAGATTGCGGAGTTGATTGCATGCAAATTAAAAATAGAGGGGCAAGCAATTATACCATTATTAAAAGCAAATTTTGATTATGATGGTAAAAATGAAACATCTCATAGACTTAATATTATAAGCTCTGTTGCAAAAGAAAAAGAAAATAATTTTTATTTAGATATACTTTCGCATGAAGTTCATAATAAAGTTAAGATAGAAGCTATTAAGGCTTTACAATATGAGCAGTCCAATGCCGACTATTTACTAGAACTTTATTTAAAAGAAAAAAAATCTGAAATATTAGATGCTATAAGCAACACACTCTCTAATATGGGTAAGAGGTTTAATGAAAATTATGTTAATAAACTAATTCCTACATTGGATAAAAATAAAATATATTCTAGTATAAGTGCTTTGGGAGATTCTGAGCAGATGCTAAATCTTATTTTAGATGACTTAGAAAAACAATTAAGCATTGGCTCACTTGATAAAAAGCAAACTCAAAAATTTCTAGATTCTCTTGCCTATACACTTAATAAGCAGAGTGAGCGTTTATATGACTTTTATATAACATGTTTAAACTCTGCTGATAAATTTTTTAAAGCTAAATATATGCCTATCTGGGCAAGCAATTTTTATATGCTAGTAGATATAATAGCAGACCATATTATTATTAAAAATAATGACATGGCAGAGAGCTTTGTTAGTCGCCTAGAAAAAGAGTATGGTGATAAAGTGCTTCCTTTAAGGTTTACATTCGACTTAATAAAAAAAGATAGTGACTATGTTTATGAAACATATAAAAAATATATGGATAGTAATAATAAAAAAACAGAGTTTAGCTTATCAACAGGAATAATGGCTGTACTCACACGTATAGTTTTTAATGCAGAAGAGGGTCGTCACTATATTTATAAACGAACAGCGGCATCTTTTATTAAAAAAGATGACTGGACATCATTTTCTAATGAAAGTGATGATAGAGGAGATTTTTACCACGAGTACTTGCAAGAAAATTTATGCGACAAATGGTATAAAGATATTCTTAACTGTAGTGTTGAAATGCATACATATTTTATGAGTAAAAAACAAAACAGACAGCAATTTTCTTATACTTATAATACTGCCATTGAGTATGGTTTTTATGATGGGGATTTTTATGAAGGTGCTATTGCTTATATAATGTATAAAATAATAGACTTTAAAAGTACTGATGGATTAAATGTTATTTTAACTTATCTAGTAGACGATAAAACACGTGAAAAATTTGGTATCCCAAAATATAATTCTAATTTACATACTTATTTAAGAAAGGCAGAAAATGAGGAAGATAATAGTTTATTAAAATTAGTTAGTGAAATATATAGTAGTAATGAAATTTTTGCTTTAT
Organism: uncultured Spirochaetia bacterium; assembly: GCA_947040495.1. Classification (GTDB taxonomy): domain Bacteria; phylum Spirochaetota; class Brachyspiria; order Brachyspirales; family Brachyspiraceae; genus CAMRBQ01. The sequence goes on along the minus strand of CAMRBQ010000026.1, from coordinate 2,108 downwards.
ATCGCACTAATAGAAAATCTACTATTTTTGAAGTTATTAGTAATTATGATCAAGATCAAATTGAAATAATGAAACTTTTAACAGTAGAATTAAAAAAGCATATAAAATAAAAGGAAAATAATCATGAGTAATGAAGTACAAAGACAAAGTGCCGAAATAATATTTAAAAAAGAAATAGATGCATTAATAGCAGAAGAAAAAGATAAAATACCTACTGGCTGGAAAATGTCCCCACGCTCTGTTTTAAAATATATTATAGGTGGCAAGGCGGGCAAAACAGTCATCACTCCAAAATATATTGGTGCGGATAGATTGGTAGAAATTGCAATTTCAACTCTAGTCACAGACCGTTCTTTGCTGCTTATAGGTGAGCCGGGTACTGCAAAGTCTTGGTTGTCAGAGCATTTAACAGCAGCAATAAATGGCGATTCTACAAAAGTTATTCAGGGTACAGCAGGGACAACAGAAGAGAGTATACGCTATTCTTGGAACTATGCCCTTTTAATTGCAAAGGGTCCTTCGATGGAGGCACTCATTAAAAGCCCAATATATAATGCAATGGAGAGTGGAACTATCGCCCGTGTAGAGGAAATTTCACGTTGTGCTTCTGAGGTGCAAGATGCTTTGATTTCTATTCTATCAGAAAAGAGGCTTGCTATTGCAGAATTGTCTACAGATGTGGCTGCCAAAAAAGGCTTTTCAATAATTGCTACAGCGAACACAAGAGACAAAGGTGTCAATGATATGTCTTCTGCTCTAAAGAGAAGATTTAATATAGTTGTATTACCAACCCCAGCAACATTAGAACATGAAATCAAAATTGTAAAAACACGTATTGAACAATTGGCAGGTAGCCTAGATTTAAATGCGAAGCTCCCAGATGATAATGCCATAGAATCTATTTGTACTATTTTTAGAGAGCTTAGACAGGGTAGTACTCTTGATAAAAAGCAAAAAGTTAAAACAACAAATAGCGTACTTTCTACAGCAGAGGCAATTTCTCTACTGGCAAATAGTATGGCACTCGCGGGTGGTTTTGGCAATGGTAATATTACAAGCAATGATTTGGCATCTGCCTTGCAAGGTGCTATTGTAAAAGACGAAGATAAAGATAGTTCTATTTGGAAAGAATATTTAGAAAACATTATGAAAAAACGTGGGGGCGAGTGGAGTAAACTATATAGTGAATGTGTTAAATTAAATAAAAAATAATTTTATAAGAGTAGTAATTAGAATGAATAATATTTTAAGCGATTATTATAATTTTTATATAAAATATTCTAAGGATTGGCTTACTAAAATAGAAAAAAAGCAAAAGCATATTGAACTTATGGCATGGCAAAAAAAAGAATATGATAGACTTCCGACATTAGATGAAATTATAGAATTTATGAAAGACAAGAAAATTCTAAAACAAGATATTATTTTTTTAAAAAAAGTTTTGGTAAAACGAGTTATAGAAGATATGAAAGTAAACAATTTAGAATCATTGTTATATACTTTTTCTTTAGTAGATGAAAAAAGTATAGGCTATACTAGAGAGCCCGTACATTTAATTTGTGAAGAGTCAGATTATCTTTATACTTCAATAGCATTAGCAGCTAAAGTTCTTAAAAGTGATGAAAAAAATAAATATGCTTTAATATATAAATATAGATTATTAGAAAAATATATAGAAAATTCTATCCATGAACTGCCATCTGGAGTGCTTTATGGAATGGATGGTGCAAGTATTGAAGAACTTGAAAAAATGAAAAAAGACTTAGACACTTTTAAATGTTTATCTAAAAAATTAGAAAAAGATAGTGATGGTTTTGTAGATTTTTGTTTTAGGATTTATAATGCCTATGGTGACTATTTGATAAATCGAGAATTGTATAAAAGTTTTGTTGAGTACTTAGAAAAGCATGAAATACCATATGAATAGATATAATTTATACATCAAATTCTATTTGTTGACATAACCGATGTGTTGTACTATAATTAGAAGATAAGCATTATAGGCTAAAAGGAGAATATTATGGAAAATTTAAAAAGAAGAATAGACCTTTTGGGCGGAACATACAACAAAGATTGCACCTCAATATCTGAGCTTTTACAATCTTTGT
>CAMRBQ010000025.1 GCA_947040495.1 uncultured Spirochaetia bacterium | reverse complement strand
TTTGCTTCTTAAACTCATCCGTGTAATTCTTTACTTTTCTTCCCATAACTTTTCTTCTAATATTTTATTATATACTTCTTATTAGATTATGGTCGAATATTTTTTGTCCTAGTTAGTATAGCCTATCCATGTCTGATACTTGTATATATTTGTGTTTTAGCATGCATCAAATCGGTCTACTTAAACGACACCGCATGTCCTTAGCACTTTTGATATACCATATAGTATATTTCTTTTCCAAGTTCACGCATTTTAATTTCATATAAAGTTTGTTTATAGTTTTCGAGATGATGCGTCCAAGGGCTTTCCAATGTGTTTTTAAATAAACTACTAGAGGCTTCTAGGTTTGGGCTCATAACTTCTTTGGCATATTCTTCATAGTCGCTTACCACATAGAGTAGCCCATTATCTTTTAAAATTTTATGTATATTATTTATAAATTCCATAGATACGATTCGCCTATGGTTATGGCGTTTTTTTGGCCAAGGGTCTGGGAAGTTTATATATACAGTATCAAATAAATAGTTTTTATAAAAGACATCCCTTATAATATGTTGGGCATCACCAAATATTACGCATATATTTTCGACATTTCTTTTTGATGCTTTGCTTGCAAGTTTTTTACATGCTTTGTAATTTGATTCTATACCAATAAAATATACATCTTCCCTTTCAATTGCATGTTCAACCAAAAACTTTCCATATCCACAACCTATTTCAAGTTCTATTTTGTTATAGTTTTTTGTATATTCATTAATATTTGTTTTAATATTTTCTTCTGATTTTTTTATTTTATTTTGTATATCTGTTATATCTCCCGCCCCAAATGCACTAGACATGTTTAATATATATTTATCAATTATTTGATTATCTAATTTTTCGTTTCTAATTTTATTTTCCTCATGCAATTAATTTTGTCGAGATAGTATAATATAAATGATTTTAAAATACAAATAAAAAAAGCCAGCAAACTAATATAAGTTCGCTAGCCTTTTTATATATAAATTAATATTTATATTTTTTAATTATTGTCTTTGCTTTCATCTTTTTTTTCATCATCAACAACTTCATAGTCTGCATCAACAACACTGTCATTGGGTTTTGCATCTCCAGATTGGGAATTATCTTCATGTGGTTGTCCTTGAGCCTGAGCATCATTTTCTTGGCCTTGGCCCGCTGCTTGTGAGGCTTCATATGCTGCTTGACTTATACGTCCCCATACAGTTGATAACTCTTCTGTAGCACTCTTTATTTTTTCAGTATCACCACTATCTAATATAGAACGTAAAGCAGTTATTTTTGCTTCAACTTCAGTTTTATCATTAGCAGGTATTTTATCTTCCAATTCTTTGATGGATTTTTCAATTTGGTATATGCTATGGTCTGCATTGTTTTTTACTTCAATCGCTTCTTTCTTTTTTTTATCTTCTTCGCTATGTAGCTCCGCATCATTTACCATTTTGTTTATCTCTTCTTCATTCAATCCGCTTGAAGTTTCGATACGTGTTTTTTGTTCTTTACCTGTAGCCAAATCTTTAGCGGATACATGTACTATACCATTAACATCAATATCAAAAGAGACTTCAATTTGAGGTACACCACGTGGTGCTGCTGGTATGCCCATTAGGTCAAAGCGTCCAAGTGGTCTGTTATCAGGTGCCATTTGTCTTTCACCTTGAAGTACATTTATAGTTACAGTTGTTTGATTATCAGCTGCTGTAGAAAATACCTGACTTTTTGTTGTTGGTATAGTTGTATTACGTCCAATCAAAACAGTCATTATAGAGCCTTCAGTTTCGATACCAAGTGATAATGGTGTAACGTCAACAAGTACAACATCTTTGATATCATCAGAGATAATAGCCCCTTGTACAGAAGCACCAGATGCAACAGCCTCATCGGGGTTTACACTTTTGTTAGGCTCTTTTTTAAATATATTTTTTACAGTCTCTTGTACGAGAGGTATACGAGTAGAACCTCCAACAATGATTATTTCATCAATATCATTTATTGTAAGACCTGCATCAGTTAAAGCTTTTTCACAAGGGATACGAGTACGCTCTACTAGAGTACCAATAAGTTCTTCAAATTTAGCTCTTGTAATAGCTAAGTTTAAATGCTTAGGACCAGTAGCATCAGCTGTGATAAAAGGAAGATTTATATCAGTCTGAAGAGAGCTGGATAATTCCTTTTTAGCCTTTTCAGCAGCCTCTTTTAATCTTTGTAAAGCCATTTTATCTTGAGATAAATCGATACCTTGTTCTTTTTTAAATTCAGATACTAACCAATCGATTACAACTTGGTCAAAGTCATCACCACCTAAGTGTGTATCTCCATTAGTACTCTTTACCTCAAAAAGTCCGCCGCCAAGTTCAAGTATTGACACATCAAATGTACCACCACCTAAATCATATACAGCTATTACTTCATCTTTTTTCTTATCAAGTCCATAAGAAAGTGATGCTGCTGTTGGCTCATTGATAATACGTAAAACATTAAGACCAGCAATACGACCAGCATCTTTTGTTGCTTGTCTTTGGCTATCATTAAAATAAGCAGGTACGGTAACAATTGCATCTGTTACTGTTTCTCCCAAATATTCTTCAGCCGTTTGTTTCATCTTCTGTAAGATTTTAGCACTAATTTCTTGTGGTGTAAATTCGCCACTGATTGTTTTAATTTTAATTTTACCGCCATCATTTAATACAGTATAAGGCATTCTCATTCTTTCTTTATCTACTTCGTCATAAGTATTACCCATAAAACGCTTTATAGAAAAAATAGTGTTTTCAGGGTTTGTGACCATTTGGTTTTTAGCAGGCTGTCCTACAAGAGTTTCTCCTTTACTCGTAAATGCAACTACAGATGGAGTTGTTCTATTGCCTTCGCTATTTGTTATAACTATAGGTTTACCCGCTTCCATAATTGCTACACAAGAGTTTGTTGTTCCTAAATCGATTCCTATTATTTTACCCATTTTATGCTCCTTGAAAAATATTAATTATTTTATTTATTCATCTTCATTAGATGATTCGTTATTGCTATTTTCATCATCGATAGCCAGTTCTATTGCCTGTGTCTTAGGCTTGCCTATACGTACTTTTGGCAAACGAAGTATTTCACCATTGAGTTTATAACCTTTGCTATAAATCTCTATTACTGTTTCTTTATCATATTTGTCATCTTCTTCTAAGCCAATTGCCTCATGAATATTTGGATTAAATTCAGCATTTATTTCATCCATAGGCTCAACACCATTCTCTTCAAGAAATGATAAAAATTGTTTATGTATCATTTCTATACCTTTATAGAATTCCATGCTACTGTTATTTTCATCAGGCTTTGAGTTTAAGGCACGTTCAAAATTATCCATAAAACCGAGCATTGATGTTAGCAGGTTTTTATTTGAAAATTTGATAATCTCACGTCTTTCTTTTTCTGCCCTTTTACGTATATTATCAGATTCTGCTATAGCCCTTCTTGCCATATCCTCATATTCACCAACTTTGCAATTGAGCTCTTCCATTTGCTGTTTTATAATAGTCATATCAGGTAATTCAGTTTGTATCGCCTCATCAATTTCATTTTCATCAGCTATATTTACTTCTTCATTTTCATCATTTTTAGGCATATTTACTCCTTATAATAAATATTTTTAATAATTGTAGTTTATTTGAATATATTATAGCAAAAACTATGCCAATAATATAGCTCTTTTATTACCCATCTATTTATTAATATCATTGAAATAGTGTATATTTATTGAAAAATAGATAGAATTTTAATAGTGATGTATAATATAAATACAGTTAAAATATAGTATTGTATATTTTTAATACATCATTGAGATTGTATATAAGAGGTATGTATATAACAGTAATATATTAACTAGTACATCTTGTAAAAATGTTGTTATAATATCTGGTGAAATCTCTATTCATATCAATTTTAACTTTTATTATTTACAGGTACTGGTAAACCTAATTTAGCTAATGGTATATACTCAAAATAGTTGTGTATAAAACGATTTAATTTTTTAATATATTCATATGATAAGCATCAAAAAAATTGATAATTTCTTTTTTGTTATCTTCACTAATTCAAGAATATTAACTAAAAATATTTAAAATTCTTTCCATTCTGTTGCCTCATTATCAGGATAAACTATAGCAAGTTGTTTACATCCAATTTCATATGGTTCTAATAGAAAGCCAGAACCTTTATATTTTTCTTCTGCTATATCTATAGCTTGTAAAAATCTTCTGCCATTATTTCAATTTCTCTAACGACCGTTTCTTCTATGGCAATTATGTATTTTTTCATATCTACACCTCTATAAAATTTTGTGGTATCGTCTATTACCCAAAAATGTAATGTAGCCTTTATTTCCTAAAAATTGTAACTGCTGTCTTATTTTTGCCCTAATATTATTATTATTAGGATGTTTTATGTAAAGATACTCTTCAAACTGATACATTTCGTTCAAGGTAAATTCGATGTTGGGAATCTGATTTACACATAGTAAAGTATCCAGCAACCAACCTCTAGAAGTAATATCTTGTTTTTCTAAAGATTTTGTTTTATTTGTTTTTAATATAATGGTTGGTTTATCTAAAACTTCGTCATTATGAATAATGGGTATCATACCCTGACTAGGAACTTTATTTATGAGTATATTGCAACCAATCCATTCAGCACGTCGTGCGGTATCAGCTAAAGGTTTTCTCTTTTCAATAATTTCTGGCGTGAAGAAGTATTTTGGTATTAGTACAAGATTATTAACTGTATATATTTTTTTTGAGTATTCCATGCAGAACAAGTCAGGATTAGAGTTGCTAGTGATTCTTTTAATCATAGTTGAATATGCACCATCAGTAATTTTTGATGATAAATTACCATTTTTACTTTTGAGTTCGTATTCATTTTTACAGGACTTATAGTGAAAATCAGCCACAGGGTAATTTTCAGGAAATGGCGATAATATATTTTCACCGCAACGTGGACAAAACATATTATTTGTCATCCATCTTTGTGTAATTACTCGTGCTATTTGAGAATGACTAGTATATTGATTGATTCCACTAATATCAAAGTTTAAATTCATTTTGATTCATGTACTTCATGTGTTTTAATATTTTTCTATACAATAGATTTTATAAGTTTTAATTATTCCCATTCAATAGTTGCAGGCGGCTTTGATGATATATCATATACCACTCTATTAATACCTTTTACTTCATTTATAATTCTATTAGACATTTTGCCCAGCACATCATAAGGAATTTTTGCCCAGTCTGCTGTCATCGCATCGGTACTACTAACAGCACGTATAGCACAAACCCATTCATAAGTACGCCCGTCGCCCATAACACCAACAGATTTTATAGGTAGGAGTACAGCAAATGCTTGCCATAATTCTCGATATAATCCTGCATTTTTTATCTCTTCTACAACGATATCATCGGCTTCTTGTAGTATTTTTATTTTGTCTCTTGTAATGCCGCCGAGTATACGAACAGACAAACCGGGACCGGGGAATGGCTGCCTATATACAATGTCTTCAGATATTCCAAGTTCAAGACCAATACTTCTAACTTCATCTTTAAATAATTCACGGAATGGTTCTAGCAGTTTTAAATGCATTTTTTCTGGCAAGCCGCCTACATTATGGTGGCTTTTTATAACCACAGATGAGCCATGTATTGGAACACTTTCGATTACATCAGGGTATAATGTGCCTTGTGCAAGGAAACCAACATTTTCTATTTTTTTTGCCGCCTCATCAAATACCTCGATAAATTCATGCCCTATGATTTTTCTCTTTTGCTCAGGGTCTTCTACATCTTTTAATTTATCCAAAAATCTATCGCTTGCATCAATATATATTAAATCGATATTAAAATTATTTTCAAATGTATCAATAACTTTTGTAGCTTCGTTTTTTCTTAGTACACCATTATTTACAAATATACATTTGAGTTTATCACCAATGGCTTTATGTATAAGTAGGGCAGCAACAGTAGAATCAACGCCACCAGAAAGACCAAGTATAACATTTTTATCGCCAACAGTATTTTTTATATGGGTGATTTGATAATCTATAAATGAAGACATAGTCCATTTTCCTGTGCAAGAACATATTTCAAATAAAAAGTTTTTTATAATAGTAAATCCATTTTTTGTATGAACTACTTCGGGATGAAATTGAATGGCATATATTTTTTTTTCAGTATTTTGTATAGCGGCATATTCTGTGTTTTTTGAAATAGCTATTGTTTCAAAACCTGCAGGGATAGATTTTACACTATCGCCATGGCTCATCCAAACAATATGCTCTTTATCTTGGTCGAGTGACTTAAATAAAATATTGTCTTTTATAATTTTTATACTAACATGACCATATTCACGTTTATCGCTATTTATAACATCACAGCCATCTAAATAAGCAATAAGTTGCATGCCATAGCATATCCCAAGTATTGGTATGCCCAACTCTAAAATATTTTTATCTATAGTAGGGGCATTATCATCGTAAACGCTATTTGGCCCGCCCGATAAAATGATACCCTTTGGATTAAAACTTTTTATTTTTTCGACATCAATATTAAATGGATGTATCTCGCAATAAACATGTGCCTCTCTTATACGCCTTGCAATTAATTGTGTAAATTGTGAACCAAAGTCTAGTATCAGTATTTTTTCATCTGTATAATTCATCTAATAATCCCTAATAATTTATATTGATAATTTCTAATAAAGTTTAATATTTTTTTATAATTAAATATTATAATTTGGCGATTCTTTTGTGATAATAACATCATGTACATGGCTTTCATATAGCCCTTGTGCAGATATTTTGACAAAACTTGCCTTCTTTTGTAATGTAGCAATATTGGCTGCCCCTACATATCCCATGCCTGAGCGTAGCCCTCCAACAAGTTGATATATAACATCAGAAACACGCCCCTTATATGGAACACGTCCTTCAATACCTTCAGGGACAAATTTAGATTCGCTTGTAACATTGCTTTGAAAATATCTATCCTTACTGCCAGATTTCATAGCCCCTATAGAACCCATACCTCTATATGTTTTGAAAGTTTTACCCTGATAAAATATAATTTCTCCCGGGCTTTCATCTGTACCTGCAAGCATGCTACCCATCATAACAATATCTGCCCCTACAGCTAAAGCCTTAACTATATCGCCTGAATATTTTATACCACCATCTGCAATAGTACAAATATTATGTTTTTTGGCAACTTCGCATACATCAGCAATGGCCGTTATTTGTGGTACTCCAATGCCTGCTATTATTCTTGTAGTACAAATAGAACCAGGCCCTATGCCTACTTTTATTATATCTGCCCCTACATCTATAAGGGCTAAGGCAGCCTCTTTTGTAGCAATATTGCCAGCTCCTAAGGTTATATTTGGGTATCTTTTTTTTATATCAGCGATAGCATTTAAGACATTTTTTGAATGCCCATGTGCTGTGTCTATCATAACTAAATCAACTCCAGATTTTATGAGGGCTTCAAGCCTCTCTAGACTATCATTTGAAACACCAATAGCAGCACCGACAAGTAAGCGTCCATTTTCATCTTTACTTGCATTTGGAAAATCTATGCCTTTCAGTATATCTTTAATTGTTATAAGCCCTTTTAGGTGGAAATTATCATCAACTAATGGCAGCTTTTCAATTCTATGTTTATGTAGCAAAGCCTTGGCATCTTCTATACTTATACCTTCTTTTGCGGTGATGAGATTTCCTTTTGTCATTAAATCTTTAATTTTTATATTAGGATTATTTTCAAAACGTACATCACGGTTTGTAAGTATACCAACAAGCAGACCATTTTCGACTACTGGAAGCCCTGTTATATTAGATGATTTCATAATACTTGTAGCATCAGAGAGGCTTTGATCGGGATGTATAATAATAGGGTCTGTTATAATTCCACTTTCATATTTTTTAACTATATGTACTTCATTTGCCTGTTCTTCAATGCTAAGATTTTTATGTATAATACCTATGCCACCCTCACGTGCCATTGTAATTGCCATAGCCGATTCTGTAACTGTGTCCATAGCAGAACTCATAAGTGGTATTGATAATTTTATTTTGTCTGTAAGGCGTGTACTTATATCTATATCTTTAGGTAAAACATCAGAATCTTGTGGAACTAATAGTATATCGTCAAATGTAAGACCTTCTCTAATATTTAATGCCATGAAATTGTTCTCCTAGTGATTTGTTTTTTATAATATTAGTATTTTAATAATTAGTTAAATAATAAACTACCTATCCTTATCATTGTAGCACCATGTTTTATGCCAAGATGATAATCGCCACTCATACCCATAGATAATTCTTTTAAGTCAAAGTTTTTATATTCTGTTTTTAGTGATTCAAATTTTGTTTTTAATAATCCAAATTCTCTTTCTATTATACTTTCATCATTAGTATATTCTGCCATACCCATAAGCCCTATTATATTAATATTTTGATATTGAGAGGCTTTGTCAAATATATTATTTGCTTCTTTTAATTCTATACCACCTTTTTGTTCTTCTTCACTGATATTGAATTGTATAAGAATATTTTGTATTTTGTTATTTTTGATAGATTCTTTATTTATATCTTCAATTATTTCTATAGAATCTACGCTATGTATAAGAGAGGTATTTGGTATAATATATTTTAATTTATTTGTTTGGATACGCCCTAAGAAATGCCATGAAACATTTTTTATTGTAGAGGCTCTATCCCTAAGAGATTGTGCTTTGCTTTCAGCTAGGCTAACATTTAAACCTAATCCTGCAAAGTTTTTTACTGTATCTATATCGCTATATTTTGTAACAGCTATAACAGAGATATTTTGATTTACACTATACTTTAATTTGAGATTGTTCACATGTTCTATTAGATTATTATATTTTTCTAATAATGTCTTAGCTTCCATATAAAATACTACCATGATTTATTAGAAAAGTCAATTTTATGATAAATCATGATAGTAAATAATTAATTATTAAATATATTTTTATTTTTCTATGCCAACTCTAGCAACGACACCATCATTATAATAATGTTTTCTATCTTCTATAACAGAAACTAAGTCAGCCAATTCTATAAGTTCATCTTTGGCATATCGCCCAGTAAATATTAATTCTACATTTTCTGGTTTTTGTTTTACAAGTTCGATAGCCTTGTCAATTTTTAATAGACCTAAGTGTAAAGATATATTAATTTCATCCGCAATAATAATATCATATTTTCCTGAGAGCATGGCAGTTTTTATTTTTTCATATCCAACTTCTGAAGCAGAATAATCGTCATCCTCTTTATCTCTTTCAATCAAGTAGCCTTTGTCTGTGCCATATTGTTCAATTGTTATCTCTGGCAACCTATTATTTATAGATTTAATTTCGCTATATAGGGTATTATGTTTTACAAATTGTCCTATATAAGTTTTATATCCCGCACCAACGGCTCTAAGTGCTAAACCAAAAGAGGCGGTAGTTTTGCCTTTGCCATTTCCTGTATATATTTGGAAATAACCTTTTTCTTTCATAAAATGCTCCTAATTATAAAAATATTTCCTACCATTTTTTAGCACAGTATGAAGAATATATTGATTTTATTATTTTGTCAAAATAGTTTTATGTTGCTTGTAGCAGCTATTGATATTTTTATAAAAATATTTTATCATACCTCCGTAATTATTTGTAAGTAATAATTATAAAAATGTGATGAATAAAGACTTCATAAAAAGCATAGTATAAGAGTGAATAAAATAGTAGCGTTATACATGTTTGGTATTATGTTATTTTTTTCTTATTAGAATGAGAGCGAATGAAATAGTAACCTCGTTTTATTAGGTGAAAGATTTAAAATATCTTATCAATATTTTTATGGAGTAAAAAATGTATAAAGAATTCTTAGTTTCCCCAGGTCCTACTTGCGTACCGCCAGACACACTTCTTCTTATGGCAAATCCGCTTTATCATCATAGAACAGAAAGATTTGACGAGCTATTCTACCAAACATCTGAAAAATTAAAAAAACTTTTCAAAACAAAAGAGGATGTATATATACTTACCTCATCGGGCACAGGGGCTATGGAAGCTTCTTTTGTAAATCTTATAAATAAAAATGATAAAATAATAACTATAAATGCTGGTAAGTTTGGCGAACGCTGGACGGATTTTGCAAAAAGATATGGTGCTATAGCGGATGAGATTGAAGTAGAGTGGGGTAAGTCTGTAGATATATCTATAATACAAGAAAAATTAAAAAATGATAAAGACATAAAGGCTGTATTTGTTCAACATAGTGAAACTTCAACAGGTGCTTTGCATGATATAAAATCAATCGCTTCTATAACAAAAAATACAGATACATTATTAATTGTTGATGCGATAACATCACTTGGCGTTCATCCTTTAGAAATGGACGAGTGGGGTATTGATTGTGTAGTGTCTGGTTCTCAAAAGGCATTGATGCTGCCACCGGGGCTTGGCTTAATATCTCTAAGTAAAAAAGCATATGAAGCAAGCAAAAATGTTACAACAGCAAAATTCTATTTTGATTTAGAATCTGCTAGAAAAAATCTTGCAAAAAAAACAACAACATTTACACCCGCAACTACTTTGATAATAGGGCTTAATGATATTTTAGATAAATTGTTTAATGAGGGCTTAGAGAATGTATATGCTAGGCATGAAAATATAGCGCTTGCTACAAGGAGTGGTTGTGATGCATTAGGGATGAAATTATTTGCAGAAAATCCTTCAAATGGTGTTACTAGTGCTTTGGCTCCAAAGGGAATAGAGGGTAAGAAAATAAAATCTACAATGGAAAAAAAATATAAAATTAGTATAGCGGGTAGTCAAGATGTTCCAAAAGCTGACATTATAAGAATAGGGCATATTGGCTATTATGATAAAAGTGATATCGTTGTAACTTTGAGTGCATTAGAGTTTGCATTAAAAGATTTAGGTCATGAATTTGAATTTGGTGTATCTTTAATCGAAGCACAAAAAGTTTTATATAAGGGTACAAAATAAAAATTATATTATTATAAAAAAGGAAAATTAGTTTATGGAAAAAATTAAAATATTAGCTTCTGATGGGTTTTCAAAAGAAGGTATAGAAATATTAGAAAATGCGGGTATCTTTGAAATAAAGGTACAGGCAAAAACTTCAAGGGAAGAGTTACTTGAAATGATAAAAGACTATGATGCACTTATAATAAGGAGTGCTTCAAGGGCTGATAAAGAATTGATTGAAAAAGGCTCTAATTTAAAACTTATAGCACGTGCTGGGGTGGGGCTAGACAATGTTGATATCAATGCTGCATCAGAGCGGGGGATTATAGTTATGAATGCCCCTGGTGGTAATACTATCAGTGCGGCAGAGCTTGCCTTTGCTCTTATAATGAGTGCGGCAAGAAAAATTCCTCAGGCAAATGAAAGCATGAATAAAGGGATATGGGATAAAAAAAGTTTTGCGGGTACAGAGCTTAATAGAAAATATTTAGGTGTTATAGGGCTTGGTAGAATTGGGCGAGAGCTTGCAAGTCGTGCCAAAGCTTTTAATATGAATATTATAGGCTATGACCCATACTTTACAAAAGAGCAGGCAAATGCACTTAATATAAACCTTGTTTCTAATATAGAAGATTTGTATAAAGAAAGTGATTATATTTCTATACATACTCCATTGACAAAAGATACAGAAAATTTAATTACAAAAAAAGAACTGGGTATGATGAAAAATACTGCTGTCATAGTAAACTGTGCTCGTGGTGGTATTATAAATGAAAAAGATTTATATGATGCATTAAAAAATAATGTAATAAAATCTGCAGCCTTAGATGTATTTGAAAGTGAGCCACCAAAAGAATATTTATATAAAGATTTGGATAATTGTATTACAACACCACATTTAGGAGCATCAACAGAAGAGGCTCAGATATCTGTGGCTATCGAATCTGCTGACGCTATTTTGAGTTATTTCAAAGATGGTGTTCCTTTTAATAGTGTAAATTATCCAGCCGTTGATAAAGAAACATTAAATAGTATAAGTGAATATATAAAACTTGCTGATATTATGGGTAGGATGCTTGGCAACATTGCTAAGGGCGAGATAACAAAATTTCAAGTATCTTATGTGGGGACTATTGCGGAAAAACAAACGAAGATGGTTTCATATTCTGCTGTCAAGGGATTTTTAAATGGCAGTGGTGCTTCAGATGATGTGAATTTTGTCAATGTACCTATTGTCGCAAAAAATCATGGTATAAATTTGAAAGAAAAGACAGAGAGTGCAAGTGGCGTTTATAGCGATATTATTATGTTAAAAGTAGTTGCCGATGATATTTTATATGAACTTTGGGGTACAGTGTTTGAATATAATAAAAGTATACGTATTGTAAAGTATAATAATTATCATATTGAAATCAAACCAAAGGGTATTATGCTTATGTTGCAATATCATGATAGGGTTGGTTTTGTTGCTATGATTGGTGAGCTTATGGCAAAAAATAATATAAATATAGCTGACATGAGTTTTGTTCGTGAATGCAAGGAAACTTTGATGATGCTTACATTAGATGATAATGTATCGATTGATGTTATAGATGAATTAAAAAATGATGACGGAGTAATATCTGTAAATTATTTTGTATTGTAAGAATATTAAAAATATATAGTAAAAGAGTGAGTGAGATTTTTGAATAAAGTTTCATTCACTTTTTTATATAATAGCATTAATTACTATCGATAATTTCTAAGGCATTAGATGCAGCCATTCTCTCTGCTTCTTTTTTGGAGTTGCCTTCGCCCTCGGCATATTTATTTTCACCTACAAAAACAGCAACAGTAAATAGATGTTTATTATAATTTATTTCTTCATTTAATATTTTATATTCGGGTACAATTTTATATGATTTTTGGATTATCTCTTGAAATATAGTTTTTGAATCTTTGTAATATGTATCATTTTTAACTTTTTCTAGCATTTCATAAAAAATGGCAATAAGAAATATTTTTGTTTTTGTAATACCAGAGTCGAGATACATAGCACCTATTAATGCCTCGAGTGTATTTTCTAATAGCGATTTTTTTGTTCTACCGCCAGTATCATTTTCGCCAGAACCAAGCTGTAAATATTGCCCGAGTTTTAAATTATCAGCTATACCCGCAAGGGCATCTGAGGACACCAAAGAACAACGCATTTTAGCGAGTGTGCCTTCATTTATATCTGGAAAACTTTTATATAAATAGTCGGTAATTATAAAGTTTAAAATACTGTCGCCTAGAAATTCAAGACGCTCATTATATTTTATATTTTTTTTTATTTCATTTGCATATGAACGATGTGTAAGGGCTTCTTTTAATAGTTTATGATTTGTAAATTTAAAATTAATACTTTCTTCAAATTTAGATAATATACTATCTGAAAGAATAAATAGTTCTTTTTTTGCCATAATAAAATATTTTTATATCTTTTTAATTAAAATAGAAGCATTATGCCCACCAAACCCAAAAGAGTTTGATAGTGCATATTCAATATTATAATCTATAGCTGTATTTGGAACATAATCTAAATCGCAATCAGGGTCTGCCTCATGTAGATTTATTGTTGGATGTAGCTGTTTATTTCTGATACTCATTATAGTGGCTATAAGCTCGATACCACCAGTTGCACCAAGTGAATGACCTGCGATAGATTTGGTAGAGTTGACTTTTAGTTTATAAGCATAATCGCCAAATACATTTTTAATAGCTAATGTTTCACCTTTGTCGCCAATAGGGGTAGATGTACCATGGGCATTGATATATTGTACTTGTTCTTTATTTATTCCACAATCTTCTATAGCCAAAGACATAGAGCGTGCTGCCATGCTACCATCTGCCAATGGGGCTGTAATATGATGGCTGTCGCATGTGAAACCATATCCTACTATTTCAGCAAGTATCTCAGCACCACGTTTTTTGGCATGTTCATATTCTTCTAATATAACAACACCAGCACCATCAGCAAGTACAAATCCATCTCTAGTTTTATCAAATGGTCTTGAAGCACTTTTGGGGTTGCTATTATTTGTGGACAAAGCCCTTATATTATTAAAGCCTGCTATACTTAGTGGATTTACCGTAGCCTCACTTCCACCAGTTATCATTAAATCAGCATCATTAAATTTGATATGTCTATATGCTGTACCTATGGCATGTGTTGCTGAGGCACAAGCTGTTACAACACTATAGTTAGGCCCACGCATACCATATTCTATTCCAATGACACCAGAGCTCATGTTAACTATTTGCATAGGGATAAAAAATGGGCTTACACGTCTAGGTCCATCTGCTTGCAATACACTATGTTCACGCATAAGAGTATGCATGCCGCCGATGCCGCTTGCAAGGACAACACCACTTCTGATATCTTCATATGGTGCGATGCTATCTTTTAAGCCCGCTTGTATCATTGCATAATGTGTTGCATAAACTGCATATTTAATAAAAGGGTCGAAACGCCTAATCATTTTTTTGTCTGAGTGGAAGTCATCTGTTTCAATAGGCTCTGCTTCTGCTGCAAATTTAGTCATAAGGTCGGGATAATCATCGATGTTAAACCCATATTTTATCATATCTACTTTAGAGATACCATTTACCAAGTTGTTCCAAAACTTATTTACATCATTACCAAGTGAGCTTACAACACCCATGCCTGTAACGACAACCCTACGTCCATTCATATTGTTATTCCCTTTATTTTTATTAAATAGTTGAATATAATTTAAACAAAGTGAGGGACTATAAAAAATAGAACCTCTACTTAATTTAAACTATTATTACTGCTTATGTTTTTCAATATATTTCATAGCATCAGCAACTGTTTTTATTTTTTCTTGGTCTTCTTGAGGTATTTTTACATCAAATTTTTTCTCAAGTTCCATTACTAATTCTACCAAATCAAGTGAATCTGCATTAAGGTCATCTACAAAAGATGATGTTTCTGTGATTTTATCCTCATCGATGTTAAGCTGTGTTGCAACACATTTTCTTACGTCTTCAAATAAAGCCATATCAAGCCTCCATAATTTTTTATTTTTTATATGTAATATTCTATTAAAATAAAATATATTACAATCTACATAAACATTCCGCCATTGACAGATATAACTTCACCTGTAATATAGTTTGTCAGTTCAGAAGCTAAAAATAATGCCACATTAGCAATATCATCAGCATCACCAAGACGCTTTAATGGTATTGAATCTTTCATCTGTTGCACAACATTATCAGAAAGATTTTTTGTCATGTCTGTTTTAATAAATCCAGGTGCTATGGCATTTACAATAATATTACGGCCTGCCATTTCTTTTGCTGTAGTTTTTGTAAGCCCTATAACGGCTGCCTTTGCTGAAGAATAGTTGGCTTGCCCTGCATTACCAGTAATACCAACTATGCTTGTTATATTTATAATTTTTCCTGCCCTTGCTTTCATCATATATTTTATTGCTTCACGAGTACAGTAAAACACCCCGTTGAGATTGATATCGATAACATCTTTCCATTCTTCATCTGTCATTTTAAGAATGAGATTATCTTTTGTTATCCCTGCATTATTTATAAGTATATCTATCTTTCCAAAGGTATTAATTATATCTTCAAAAATCTTTACTGTTTCAATCGATGAAGACACATCATGGACATAGCCTTTTACATTTATTCCATATTCTTTAGATAATTCATCACATGCTGTATCTATAGATTCTTTATTTCTTCCACTTATAATTACATTTGCACCTTCGCTAGCAAATTTTTTCGCAATGGCATATCCAATTCCTCGACTACCACCAGTTATAAATACAACTTTATCTTTTAGATTTAAGTTCATAATTATTTGCTCCTAGTTTCTATTTTTATTACAAATCAACTAATAGATTTTGTCAACATTGAACATCAATTTTTATTTTTTTGACCATTATGTTATTTTAGTCAAAAAATATTTCCCCTAAATTATAGATTTTATATTTTCTATTAAGGTCTTAGCCTCTTTTTTACTTTTAGCTTCGGCGATTATTCTAACAATAGGTTCTGTATTTGATGGTCTAACATGCACCCATTTATCATCAAATGATGCTTTTATACCATCTATAGTATTTATTTGAGCATCAGGAAAAAGTTTTTTCATAGCAGATGTTATTTTCTTATTATCGATATTATTAATCTCTACTTTATCTTTTTCTATACAATATTTTGGAATTTCATTGACTAATTCACTTATTTTCTTTTTTGTTATTGCCATTAGATTAAGTATAAGCGATATTGCAAGTAGGCTATCACGCCCAGGTGTTACAGATGGTACGATAATGCCACCATTGCCTTCGCCTCCAAAATATAGTCGCTTCTCTAATATTTCACTAGATACATTGATTTCGCCTATCTTTGTACGAACAACATTGCAACCATGTTCTCTTGCAATATCATCAATCATTTGTGAAGTAGATAGATTGACAGCAACATCGCCTTTGCCATTCATAAATAGATATTTGGCACATATAGCAAGTGTATATTCCTCGCTCATAATAGTACCGTCTTCACATACTATTGCTAGTCTATCACTATCTGGGTCTTGTGTGAAACCTATGTCACATTTTTCCGACTTCACAAGTTTTGCTAAATCTTTCATTGTAGAAGGGGATGGTTCTGCGCTGTGGGCAAATCGACCTGTATTCTCATTATTGATAGAATACTCTTTAACCCCAAGTTTATTTAATAGCATTGGTGTTGCAATTAATCCAGTACCATTGACATAGTCGCATGCTACAGTAAATTTTGATTTTTTTATTTTATTTATATCAACAAAGCGTTCAATACGTTTTATATGGTTGCTTGTTGTGTTTTCATCTTTTGTATATTTACCTATTTTTAGAGAAGTAGTATATCTTGATTTTTTTTCTTTATAATTTTTTAGAAGGGTATCAACTTGCTCTTGATTAAAAAACTTTCCATTTCTTCCAACAAATTTTAATGCATTCCATTCTATTGGATTATGGCTTGCTGTAACAATAATAGCACCATGTAGATTCATATAATCGACATTATATAAAGTAGTCGGTGTTGTAATTATACCAGCATCTATAACATCTATACCACTTGCTATGAGCGTTGATATAACAGCATTAGCTATCATTTTTCCTGTGAGCCTAGTATCACGAGCAACAAGTATTTTTGCCTTTTGGGGCATCATTAAGGCATAAGCCTCTGTATATTCTACAACAGTTTTTATATCTAGCCCATCACCTACAATCGCCCTTAGTCCTGATATGGTTACTTTTATTGTAGCCAATTTTTTCCTCTCTTGTTTTTTATTTATTAACTATTATATATTTTTGTCTACAAATTTACTATATAGAAAGTTTTAATGTTACTATTTCATATGGGGCTACTTCTATATTGATAGCTCCAGAGTTTTCTTTCTCCATAGGTCTTTCTAATATATTTACTTTTTGCCATGATTTTACGTCAAAGCATGTTTTTATATTTATCTTAGAATGTACCCCTGCATATTCATGTAATCTCAGTATTATATCATCGCTATCTTCTGCGAGTTTCAAAGTATCGATTTCTATATAAGATTTGTCGCCTTCTATACAAACAATACTAATATCATTGTCTATAGACTTGCCATCAAATATTTGATATGGCGAGTTTAATTCAAGGGCAATTTTATTTGTATCTGCTTCAATCCAAGTCCCTTCATGTGGCAGTAGGCTATATGTAAATCTATGATAGCCCGCATCAGCAGTTGGGTCTGGCATTTGTGGTGATTTTAATAATGTTATTCTTAGGCAATTATGCAATGCACTATAACCATATTTACATTCATTAAGTACAGATATACCATAACCTCTATCGCCTATGTCAGCCCATTTATGTGCTGCAACCTCAAAACGAGCAACATCCCAAGATGTATTTCTATGGGTAGGGCGTTCTACATTTCCATATTGTATATCATATGTCGCTTTATTTGTGATGACATTGGCATGAAATGCTGTCCTCAATAATTTATCTCTTTCATTCCAGTTTATTTTAGTATCAAAATCTATTTTCATACTATTTGTATATAAAATCATATCCTGTTCAATTGTAGATTTATGATACTTCCATTTAAATCGAATTACGAGAGCAACATCCCCAATAGAAATAACTTCAGAACCAATAAAATCATTTACGATGTCAGTTTTTTCTTCAGCATAGGGCTCAAATTCCCAAGCATCATATTGACGTGGTTTGTCTTCAAGCATTTCAAATATATTCATTGCCTTGTCTTTTGCTACAAATTCAAAACCATTTTTATTTAGAACAAGTGATGTTATTTGTCCAATATCATTCCATTTTAGTGTTATTTCTTTTGTTTTTATACTATTTTTTGATACATTAAATATCTCACTTGTACTTTTTTCTTCAATCTTTCCATCATGTTTTTTTAATGTAGTAAAGCCCATTTGTGTTGCATGGATGTTTTCAAACCAGATTTCATCCTCGACTTTTTGCGATTTTAGATGATTGCCTTTACTGTCTGCTAAGGCTTTTATTTTATCATCTTTTATTTTCAAGACATCATTTCGTTCATGTGCGAGTGGGTTAAATAATGTTATTGATTTATCATCATTTTTAAATACAGCATTTGATATTGTCTTTTTATGCCCATCTATCTCTTCGCCTAGTTTTTCAAATTCAATCCTTGAATCTTCATATACATCATGAGTTGAACTACCGGGCAATATATCATGGAACTGATTTTTTAATACAGTATGCCAGTATGAACGTAGTAAATCTTTATCACATGTTTTTTTGTTATTAATAAAATCCCAAACAAAAAGATTTTCAAGATGAGCCAAAGAGAGTTCAAATTTTCGATTATTTTTCTTTACAAGTGCTTGACTTGTATATGTACCTCTATGGAATTCAAGATATAATTCTCCAGAAAATATTGGAGTAATATCTTTTTTTGGATCCATTTCTTTATGTAAGTCGGTATTAAATTCTCCTAAAGTTGCATCTTTGATATTTGGAATACCTGGCATTTTTTTAAGATAATTCTTCATTTTCAATTGTTTAAATGTAGTACCGCTACCACCATCTCCATAACCATATGGATGTATAAATGATTTACATATATCTTTTTCGCTAAAAGCCTCCCAAGCATCTTTGACAATCTCTGCTGTCATTTCGCCATTATAAGTATAATACCAATTATTTCTTGGCTTTGGGTCTGGGGTTACAATAAATGTTGTAAGTATATCAAATCCACCCATACCACGCCATATGAATAAATCATGTGGGAAGCGATTATATTGATTCCAACTAATCTTTGATGTTATAAATGTTTCTACTTCTGTAAGTTGTAGTATTTGTGGCAATGCATAAGAGTATCCAAATACATCGGGAAGCCATAATGTTTTTGTTTCTACATCAAACTCTTCTTTAAAAAATCTTTTTCCATATAATATTTGTCTAGATAATGCTTCACCAGAACTTATATTACAGTCTGCCTCTACCCACATAGAGCCCTCGACAGACCATCTTCCTTCTTTTACACGCTTTTTTATTTGTTCATACATGCTTGGATAATATTTTTTTACATCCGCATATAGTTGAGGCTGTGTTTGCAAAAATGTATATGTAGGGTCTAAGTCCATCCATCTAAGTACAGTAAGCCAGCTTCTTGCACTTTTTTCTATAAGCTGATGGAGCTGCCATAGCCATGCAACATCAAGATGTGTATGACCAACAGCATAATCATTTGCCACATGATATTTATTTTTTGATATATCATTAAATTTATTGTTTAAGAATTCAAATGCTTTTGCCAATGAGTTTCTAAAAGTATCACTGTCCATATCTGTAAAGTCTATAATCTTGATAGCTTCGTCCAAAGCATTATAGAGGTCGGGATGATATTGGTCTTGTTCTGGTAGTTCATTTATTGTATTTAGTATAGATAGACCCAACATATAAAATTCAATGGCATTGTTGTCTATAGCTCCAACAAATGAATTATCTAATTCGATTGCAAATCTACGCTCTTTTGAAGCGGGGTCTGTACCACTCCATACCCTAATAGTTATTTCAATATCATTGCCAATAACATTATCTGGCAAAAATATCAACTGGTGATTATTGTCTACACCATGATAAGGCTCGCCATTCAAAAATAGCATTCCTTCAAAGCCAAGCCATTTTGGTTCATATATAGGTGGAGTGCCAAATACATTTAATTCAATAACACTATCAATATTATAACATAATGCCCTTAGTGAAAATGCTACTTTATTTTTACCCCATTCTTTAGGTATAGATAAAGTGGTTTTAAGCCAAAGGTAATTATTATGGTCTACCCATCTGTCACCCTTTTTAAATTTTGCCCATGAGCCAGATTCAGGCACAGATGCACCATTGGTTTTGTCATTTTTTTCTGCGATAGAATCAAATTCTTCTATTTGTTTTGATATTAAAAAATATTTTTTCCAAATATCATTTAATCTGTTTTCAAAATGTGCTAATTTAAATATTTTTGTTTGATCCATATTCTATTCCTTAATTAATTTGAATTATATTATATTAGTTTATTCTTTATTTCCACCAGACATAGAAAATCCAAGAGACATGACCCTTTGAGATACAATATATAGCAAGAGCGAGGGCATCATATATATCATAGAAAATGCTGAAACCATACCATAATTTATATATCCATGTTGGCCAAAAAATTGATATATTTTTAATGCTATCGGGAATTTATCTGGTGATTGAAGTAGTATATAAGGAACAAAGAAATTACCCCATGCTCCAGAGAAGCTACTTATAAATACCATAGCTATACCGGGGAAAGCCAAAGGTATTGTTATTTTTAATAGACATTTGAATCTACTTGCCCCATCAACTAATGCTGCCTCTTCTAATTCAATGCTTACAATATCGAGAAAATTTTTCATAAGCCAAATAGAGTAGGGTATAGCACTTGCTCCCATAAATATCATTGTTGTTGTTAGCGAATTTTGTAGGTTTAATGCAACAAACATTTGATATACAGGAACCATGACCGCTGTTATTGGAAGCCCTGTTAGAAATAATAGTCCAAATAAAATTTTATATTTATATGATATTGGGAATCTTGATAGTGGATATGCTGCAAGTATTGATGCTAATGTAGTTATAGTCGCAGAGCCACATGCTAAATATAGTCCATTCATAAATGAAAGTCTATTATCTCCATTTTGCATAACAGCTATATAATTATCAAGTGTAAGTTTTGGTATTTTAATAGAGGCCAATGCGAGTTTATCAAATGAGGCTAGTACCATCCAAAGAAATGGCAATAAAAATAAACATCCAACTATTAATAGAATAGCCCAAATAAGAATAGACTCTATTATTTTTTTTCTTTTTATCATCTACTGTTCCTAGTTATAAAATATTTTTATTTTGTAGATAAATCGTTTACCCTTAAAAGTCTTAGATACATGTAATTTATTGAAAGCCCTATAATAAGAGCGATAACAGATATTGCCGTTCCATATCCAAGCTGATATCTAATAAAAGCCTGCTCATACATGAATATCGATAAAACTTGTGTCTCATTACCCGGTCCACCACGTGTTATCATAAATATCATTCCAAATACACCGAGTGTTGATAATGTATTTAATATCATGTTTGTTAGTATATCTCTTTTAAGCATAGGTATGGTTATAAAGAATAGTTTATGCCATCCTTTTGCACCATCAATATCAGCAGCCTCTATTATTGAGGGAGATATTTTATCCAAAGCCGCTTGAAACATTAACATGGAAAAAGCTGTACCACGCCAAATATTTGCAACAATTACAGCAACCATAGGGAATGCCAAGAGCCATGGAATAGAAGGCAAGCCAAAAAAACTAAATATTCCATCAAGCACTCCATTTCTACTATAAAAAGCAACAAAGCACATCCCAACTACAACTTCAGGACATACCCAGCCCGCTAATATACAACTACCAGTGAATCTTCTGATTATTTTATTGCGTGATTTCATAAGTAATGCAACGGTAAACCCTAGTACTTGTTGCCCTATAAATGAAGAAAAAATGAGAAATACTAATGTTCTCAATAGGGATGTATAAAATCTAGAATCAGTTAATGCCCTTGCATAATTATCTAGTCCGATAAATTTAGTATTTAATGCGGCACTTCCAGTAAGCTGAAGATTTGTAAAAGAGAATGAAAATGCAGCAATTACTGGGCCAAAAATAAAAATAATCATAAGTATTAAGGCTGGAATAAAAAACAAAAATGTTTGTAAATTATACTTTGAATTGAAATCTAATTTAAATTTTTTCATTTTTAATTACCAGCCTCTATTTAAAATTAATTTTTTAATCTTAGTTTTTTTTAATTATTTTTTCGCTACCAACAATCGCTTCTACATTTTTAGCAAATGTTGTCATCGCTTTCTCTGGTGTCTGTCCTGTTATGACAGATTCAACCATAGCCTGTATCTCTGCAGAAACAGCAGGATAATCTTCATTTGCAGGTCTATAATTACCATAAGGTAAGAAAGTAGAACCTTGAGCATTTACACCCATAGCTTGATGTTCTGGTGTTTCTCCTACATCAGCTCTTGTACTGATATGCCCACTTGTTTTATATATTTCATTTAATGCTTCATAAGAAGTAATAATTTTTATAACTTCCCAAGCTTTTTCTTTTTTCTTAGATATTGCAGATATAGAAAAACCAAATCCGCCTTGGAATGTTATAAGTGGTCTTTCAGGATTGCCAAATTCTGTAGGCATGCCAGAAAAGCCATATATTTCGCGCCAGTTATCTACTCCAGCGGCTTCAAATCCGCTTGCCATCCAACTACCGTCTAATCTAAGACCTACATTGCCAGAAATTGCATATGGTTCCATATAGCCTCCATATGCTGTTGTAAGGAGTATATCATCAGGGACAATAAGATTTTCGTCTCTCAATGTTTGTATAAATGTAAGTGTGTCTAACATACCTTTACTTTCAACTATCCATTTGCCATCTTCAAATAATTTATCTTCTGTACCATATAAAAGCATTAAAAATGTTTGCATAGTAGTTGCTTCCCCATTTGCCCTTGAGAGGTATATCATAAAAGGTACAACATCTTTATTAAGTGCTTTTATTTTGCGAGCAGCATCTAATATGTCATTCCAATTTTTTGCTTGCCAGTCATCAGGGAGCCCTGCTTCACTGAAAAGTGCTCTACTATACCAAATTCCACGTACATCTGTATTCCATGGTATTGTATAAACTTTACCGTCAATTGTTGAGGCATCTTTACCACCTTTATAAAACTGTTCCCAATCTTCCCAATTTTCTACATCAAGAGGTGCTAAATAACCTGCTGCGGCATCACTTTGAAGCATGAAACTATCTTCTGAAATAATGTCATACTCAGGGTCAGTTCTTAAAGCAAGGGCTACTTTTGTAAAATATTCGCCCTCTGGTGCTTGTATCGGCCTAAACTTTAATGTAGTGCCTGGCATCTCTCTAGCGACAATATCTTGCATTACATCCCAGTCGGGAGCAACACCTTCCATACGCCCACCTTTGAAAGCAGGGTCGGAACGAAATAGGATAGTAACAAAACTCTCATCGACAACTTCTTCCTTGCCTTTACATGATAGAATACATATTGCGGCAAAAAATAATACAATAATTTTTTTCATAATAATCCCCCTAAAATAATATATTTATTTATATGTTTTTTTCATTACTTCTTCTCTACCAACAATTGCTTCCACATTTTTCGCGAATGTAGTCATAGCTTTTTCTGGTGTCTGCTCTGTTACTACAGCCTCAACCATAGCCTGTATCTCTGCCGAAATAGCGGGATAATCCTCATTTGCAGGTCTATAATTACCATAAGGTAGGAAATTTGCTCCTTCGGCATTTACACCTATAGCCTTATGTTCGGGTGTCTTTGCTACATCAGCTCTTGTACTGATATGCCCACTTATTTGATATATCTCATTCAATGCATCATGAGAAGTGATGGTTTTTATAACTTCCCAAGCCTTCTCTTTTTTCTTAGATAGGGCAGATATAGAGAATCCCCAACCACCTTGGAATGTTATAAATGGTCTTTCAGCATTGCTCAATTGTCTAGGCATTCCAGAAAAGCCATATATTTCACGCCAATTATTTACATCGAGGGCTTCAAATCCACCAGCAACCCAGCTTCCATCTAATCTAATACCAACATTTCCTGAAAGTACATATGGTTCTGTATAGCCTGCATATGCTGTTGTTAGAAGAATATCATTAGGTACTATAAGATCTTCTTTTTTTAGTGTTTCTATAAATTTAAGAGTATCCATAATGCCTTGACTTTCAACGACCCATTTGCCATCTTCAAATAATTTATCATCTGTACCATACAAAAGCATTAAAAATGTTTGCATAGTAGTTGCTTCACCGCTAGTTCTTGATAAGTTTGCTAAAAAAGGGATAGCATCTTTATTAAGTGCCTTTACTTTACGAGCAGCATCTAATAAATCATTCCAATCTTTTGCTTGCCAGTCATCAGCAAGTCCTGCTTCTTTAAAAAGTGCTCTGCTATACCAAATTCCTCGTACATCTGTATTCCAAGGTATTGTATAAACTTCTCCATCAACAGTAGCAGACTCTCTACTACCGGGATAAAAGTTTTGCCAATCTTCCCAATTTTCTACATCAAGAGGTGCTAAATACCCTGCTGCAACATCACTTTGAAGCATAGAACTATCTTCTGAAATAACATCGTATTCAGAGTCTGTCCTCAGAGCAAGGGCTACTTTTGTAAAATATTCACCTTCTGGTGCTTGTATCGGTCTAAACTTTAATGTAGTGCCCGGCATCTCTCTAGCGACAATATCTTGCATTAAATCCCAGTCTGGACCAATGCCTTCTTCACGACCACCTTTAAAACCAGGGTCAGAACGAAATAAGATAGTTACATAACTATTATCGATGACTTCTTCCTTGCCTTTACATGATAGAATACATATTGCGGCAAAAAATA
>CAMRBQ010000024.1 GCA_947040495.1 uncultured Spirochaetia bacterium | reverse complement strand
ACTTTATCAAGTACAATAATACCTCCACCAATAGAAGAGGCGAGTATATTAATATTTCTAGTTTCCCCCCATACCTCTACAAATAAAGAGTTTGGATGATATGCATCTTTTAAATCTGTTGGAATAAATTTATAGTCTAGTTTTGCCTTTTTAGCCAATTGATAGGCATTTCTAATTTTTAAATCATCGGTTTCTAGTCCAAGTAGCCCAGCAAGTATAGCTTTATCTGTTCCATGACCTTTCCAAGTTAAAGCGAAAGAGCCATGAAGTTTTATTACTGCAGTTTTTACATCTTCTTTTAATATATTTTTAGCAAGGTTTGCTATTCTAAGAGCCCCCGCAGTATGAGAGCTAGATGGACCTATCATTGAAGGACCTATAATATCAAATATATCTGCTATTTTGTGCCTCCTTGATTTAACATTTATATTAAAGAATATATTAAAAAAAGTTATAATTCAAGTATTTTATGTTTTATATTGGTTTTTTCTATCTAGTGTAATTTATCGTATAAAAATATAATTTTTTTGGCATTGTAGTATTATTTTTTTATTTATTCTGTATAATATTACTGTACGGTTATATTTTATTTAGAATATGGCAATTGTCATAATTGGAGTTATTAATAGTTATGAAAAACATTGTTATTCTTGATGGCTATACAACAAGCCCAGAAAATAATCTTTGGGAAGATATTAAATCTTTGGGTAGTCTTACTATTTATGATAGGACAAATGCTAAGGATACAGTCTCTAGGGCTTCTGATGCCGAGTTTATACTTACAAATAAAACAATTATTGATGATAGTGTAATGGCCTCTCTTCCAAACCTGAAATATGTGGGCTTATTATCTACAGGTACAAATACCGCTGATTTGGATGCTGCAAAAAAAAGGGGAATAGTAGTTACAAATATTCCAGCATATAGCACAGATTCGGTTGCCCAGATGATATTTGCTTTTATATTAAATATGTCATTTAAAATAAATATTCATAATGATAAAGTTCATTGTGGGGAATGGCAAAATTCTATTGATTTTTCTTTTTATGATAAAAATATAACAGAGATAAAAGGAAAAACACTCGGTATAATAGGTTTTGGTAGTATTGGCAAGAGAGTTGCTAGTATTGCAAATGTATTTGGTAGCAATATTATAGTACATACACGTACACAAAAAGATAAGCCCGATTATGGAAACTTCTCTTGGGTATCAAAAGAAACAGTATTTAGAGATAGCGATTATCTATGCCTAGCATGCCCATTAACAGAGGAAACTAAAGAAATAGTAAATAAAGAGAGCCTATCTTTAATGAAAAAAAGTGCTTGTTTAATTAATACATCTCGTGGTGGATGCATTAATGAAGTAGATTTAGCATATGCTTTAAATAATGATATAATATCATTTGCTTCGTTAGATGTTTTATCTACTGAGCCGCCTAAAGAAAATAATCCACTACTTAAAGCCAAAAATTGTATTATAACACCACATATAGCATGGGCAACCAAAGAGGCAAGAGAGCGTCTTGCAAAGATAGCATATGAAAATATAAAATGTTTTATGGATGGGAAGCCACAAAATATTGTTAATATTTAATTTAATTTGTTACTATTAGGATAATATTTATGAAACAGTATGCAGTACTTGGTCTTGGTATATTTGGAAAGTCTGTTGTGTTAAATCTTATGAATAAAAAAGATGTCGAAGTTTTTGCAATAGATAAAATGATGTCCTCAGTCGATGAAATGAAAGACATCGCAACCCAAGCTATAAGGCTTGATACTACACAAAAAGAGGCACTTGAAGCCATTGAAATTAATAAATTTGATGCTGTCATTGTAACAATAGGACAGCAGGATATGATGGCAAGCATATTGACTGCCTTAATATTAAAAGAAATGGGCGTTGAACGTATCATTGCTAGATATATAAATAACCAACATAAAACAATATTAGCACTTATAGGTATAAAAGAGCTTATAAATCCAGAAGAAAGAATGGGTGAAGAGATTGCAAAAAATATCACGAGTCCAAATGCCTTGTCATATTTTGAGCTTTCGGAAGAATATTCTATTGAAGAAATAAAAATTACCTCATCTTTGGAAGGGAAGTCAATTTTTGATATTGATATTAGGGATAAACATAAAATAAATGTTATTGCTGTAAAAACTGAAACATATGCAGGTGAAGGAAGTGCAAAGACCGATATAGATGTTATCATTGATCCAAATAGAGTGCTTGTCAAAGATGATTGTCTTATAGTGATTGGATTGGCAAAAGATTTAGAAAAATTCAGAAAAACCTATAAGGCTTAATATTTGCTATAAATAAATAAATATATTTATTTATTGTCTAATTTATATTTTTTAAATATATTTGTTGTTTCTATTAATTTTTATTTGATTTTGTTACGATTATACAAAAGTGTATTTATAACTTAAATTTAATGAGCGGGGGCATGTTATGTTTAAAAATAGAAGATTAGGACTTCAGTTTAAGATTACATTTTTAATCGTTGTAATACTTTTTGTTATGCTTATGGGACAAAATCTAATTAATATATTTTTTATGAAAACTATTACTTCTGACCTTTCTAGTCAATTATTTGAAAATACATTGAGGTCTAATGCCAAAGATATTAGAGACTTTGTAGTTGGTCCATTTAATCGATTAGATGGGGCTGCTTCTGTATTGCAAGATTTATTAGATTCTGGCTCTGTAGACGGAGAAGCGTTTGAAGATATTGTGCGATCTCTTACA
The DNA here is from genome assembly GCA_947040495.1 of uncultured Spirochaetia bacterium. Classification (GTDB taxonomy): domain Bacteria; phylum Spirochaetota; class Brachyspiria; order Brachyspirales; family Brachyspiraceae; genus CAMRBQ01. The sequence continues at coordinate 22,849 of CAMRBQ010000024.1, read as the reverse complement.
GAGAGTTCGGCAGATAATGTATCGGGATATTCTATTTTAATTGACAAAAATGCTTTTGATAATAATAGCACTAAACAATCCCTCAATGGATTTTCAATTTATGTGAGTAAAACCTCTGATGGTTTGGAAAGTAGGGGGCTTGGGGGAGCAGAATATGCTGCTAATTACTATATTGAGCCAATGAATACTGGTACTTCTTATATTACAGATGTGTTTTATTATGATACTACGGGTAGAGGCGACAATGTATTAATGTATACATCTTCTGAACCTTTATTTAATGAAAATGGCAAGCCAATTGGTGTGGTTGTGGTGGATGCATTTACTGCTAACATACAAAATGATATTCAAAAATCAATAACCTTAAAAGGTGCTTCTCTTTTAGTTATAAGCCACACAGGTGCTATAGTGTCAATAGATGAAGGCTTGAGTAAACATATCAGCAAAAATATTTATGAGGCTCTCCCTTACTATCAAAAATATGATATTTTTGGAAAAAAAGATAGTGGTAAATATTCTACATTTACAGTAAAAGATTCGATAAGCAATAAAAATATTTTACATGCTATGCTACCAGTTGATGTTGGTGATGGGAAGTATTGGTCTGTAATTTTATTAATGCCTGAAAATATTTTATACATGAAAGCCAATAATTCTACTAATATAGTATTTATTATTGCACTTATCATAACAATATTGTTAGGTGCTTTAATCGCATTAGTAATAAAAAAAAGGTTTACATCAATAATGAAAGTACTTGTTTTAGATATAAAGCGTTTAGCCTCTGGTGATTTATCTATAGATGTGCCAGTACAAATGCTAAAAATGAAAGATGAATGGGGGGATATTGCCAATGCTGTTTCTTTTTTAGTGAATAAATTAAAAGAGATTGTAGGGAATGTACAAAATTCGGCTGCAGAAATAGAAGCAGCTGCAAATGAAGTAGCGCATGGAAATATTGATTTATCTAAGCGAACGGAGATGCAAGCAGCTTCAGTAGAAGAGACTGCAAGTAGTATGGTAGAAATGAGTGCAGCAATAACATCTTCTTCTATTAATTCAGTAGATGCTAATAAGATGATGCACTTCTCAAAGGATTCTGTTAAAGAGGCTAGTATGATTATATCAGATACTACTAAAAATATAGGCGAAGTCTTTGAGGCAAGTAGCAAGATAGAAAATATCACAAAGATTATTGAGAGTATAGCATTTCAAACAAATATTTTGGCACTTAATGCGGCAGTTGAAGCAGCACGCGCAGGGGAACAGGGTAGAGGATTTGCTGTTGTTGCTAGTGAAGTGCGTAATTTGGCTCAAACAACACAATCATCTGTAAAAGATATTACTGATTTGGTTGTGGATGTAAATGAAAAGATACAAAAATCTACGGATACAGTTTATAAATCAAAAACTATTTTTGAGGAAATAGAAATAAAGATAGGGAAAAGTTCAGATCTTATAGAAGCAATAAGTAATGCATCAGTTGAACAGCAATCGGGTATTGAAGAAATTAATAAAGCTATAAATGAGATGGAAGAAACCACTCAACAAAATGCTGCATTAGTAGAAGAATCTGCTGCTACAAGTGAATCTTTATTATCCCAAACTCAATTACTTGTGGATACTATAAATTTCTTTAAGAATGTGCATTAAAAGGAACTAAAAAAGACTATCATTTATTTTTTTAAAAAAATATTTGCTATTTTGTTAATTTTTATTTTATTTTATTACGATTATAAAGAATAGAGTCAAATTCAAAATGTGGAGCGTTGTTTTGTTTAAAAATAAAAGATTAGGGCTACAGTTTAAAATTACATTTTTAATAATTATAATACTTTTTATTATGCTTACAATACAAAGTATGGCAAATATGTTTTTTGTAAGAAGTATATCAGGTAATCTTTCTAATCAACTGATTAAAAAGACATTAGAATTTAATGCATCTAATACTGAAGGTCTTTTAAATGCACCGTTGAATCAATTAGATGGCGCTAAAAGTATAGTACAAGAGCTGATAAATACTGAATCTATAGATAGTAGGTCTCTTGAAGGGATAATGCAATTTTTACTAAAAAGCATCCCTGATAGTATAGGTGGTTCTGGTGTGGTATTTATTGACGATGCTTTTGATAATGCAAGTGCTAGTCAATCTCTTAATGGTTTTTCGATGTATCTTAGTAGAAACCCTGATGGTAGTATTTTAGATAGACCCTTTGAGCCAGCAGAGATTAATAGTGATTGGTATATAGAGCCATTTAAAACAGGTAAAGTTTATATTACTGATTTATATTACTTTAATGTTGGTGGTAAAGATGTACTAATGTATACATGGTCTCAACCTTTGTTTGATAATAATAATAAAGTTATTGGTGTAATAACTATGGATATATTCACTTCTGATATACAAAATAGTATTCAGGGGGCAATAAATTTGAAAGATTCTTCTGTTACTGTTATAAGTCATACAGGGGCTATAGTTTCTATAGGTGAAGGTTTGGTCAAAGATATTGGTAAAAATATTTATGATGTATTTCCAAATTATAAAAAACATGATATTTTTGGAAGAAAAAACAGTGGTAAATACTCTACATTTACTGGCAAAGATTTAGCGAATGGAAAGAATACTGTATATGCTTTAATCCCTATTGATGTTGGTAATAGTAAATATTGGTCTATAATCTTATCAATACCTGCAAAAGATTTATATAAACAGACAAATAATTCTATTAGTATAATGATCATAATAGCATTTGTTATAACAGTAGTTTTGGGTCTTTTAATAGCCCTTGTAATAAAGAGAAAATTTACTTTTATAATGTGTTTGTTATCAAAAGATTTAACTGATTTTTCATTAGGAAATTTATCTTTAAAAGTCCCCGCACCACTATTAAAAATGAATGATGAATGGGGTGATATTGCTAAAGCATTTGATGCTCTAATAACTAAAATAAGTGAGATTATAACTCAAGTTAAAACTTCATCTATGGAGATAGAAGCTGCTGCTAATGAAGTTACAAATGGTAATATTGATTTATCTAGGCGAACAGAGATGCAGGCTGCTTCTGTTGAAGAAACTGCAAGTAGTATGCTTGAAATGGGCTCTACTATAAAACGTTCATCTACCAACTCTGTAGAGGCTAATGATATGATGAACTCTTCAAAAGCGGCTGTCAAAGAGGCTAGTGTTATTATATCAGATACGACTAGAAATATAGAAGAAGTCCTCGAGGCAAGTAGCAAGATAGGAAATATAACTAAGATTATTGAGAGTATAGCATTTCAAACAAATATCTTGGCTTTGAATGCTGCTGTTGAGGCGGCACGTGCGGGGGAACAGGGGCGAGGATTTGCTGTTGTTGCGAGTGAAGTGCGTAATTTGGCTCAGACAACACAATCATCTGTAAAGGATATTACTGATTTGGTAGTTGATGTAAATGAAAAAATAAAGAAATCGACAGAGACAGTATATAAGTCAAAAATTATTTTTGATGAAGTAGAAGAAAAAATAGAAAAGAGTTCTACACTCATGTCTGAAATAAGTGAGACAGCACTTGAGCAGCAATCTGGCATTGAAGAGGTTAATAAAGCTGTTACTGAAATAGATATGACTACACAGCAAAATGCAGCATTAGTTGAAGAGGCTGCGGCTTCAAGTCAGGCTTTGCTTGAACAGGCTAAGCAACTTGTAGATGCTGTTAGTTTCTTTAAAATGCATGGCGGTAATGATTAATTAAATTATTAATCATTTTATATATCAATAAAAAAACCTTATCTATTAAGTAAAAGTGAATAAGGTTTTTTTATTTGTGCTACTTTACGTTATTCTAGTATATAAAATTATACTTCATATCCGAGATTCTGTAAAAATCCCCAATATATTAAAATACTCTATTAATCTATTTTATTGATGCTTGGCTTATGACTTAAATAAATATAATAACAATAATTTTTTTAATAATTTCAATTACATTGTATTAATTGTACAAATGTTAGAAAAGATTAAAATATTTTTCTTAAAATGCTTGCCTTTTCAATTATTTCATTTATATTATATATAATTAAAATTTAACTATCTTGATAGAATCATGAAAATTACGGGGGAATCATGGCAGAAGAAAAAAAGTTAGACGTACTTCTTGAAAGAATATACCAAGATGGAATGGAAAAGTCAAAAAAAGAATCTGAAGAAATTATTCGACAGGCTAATAGTCAATCAAAAAATATAGTTGATGGTGCCAATCAGAAGGCTAGATTTATTATAGAAGAAGCTAATAAAAAAGCAGAAGAGATGACTAGAAATACGATGACAGATATTAAAATGAGTGGCGAGCAGGCTGTGAGTGCTTTGAAGCAAAAAATGAAAGATATGATTTCGAATGATGTTTTATCTAGTTCTATGCAAAGTGCTTTTGTTGATGCTGATTTTTTAAAGTCTCTTATACTTGAAGTTGTTAGTAAGTGGGATACGCAATCATTAAATTCTGATGTGTCTGTTTATTTTGCGGACAGCATGAAGAGTAAAATAAATGATACATTTGTTGCTACAATTAAAAAGGCCGTTTCTAATGTAAATGTTAATTTTGACAATAAAATGACAAATGGTTTTAAGATAACAAGTGAAGGTAATGGTTATAAATTAAGCTTTACAGACGAAGATTTTGTGGGCTTTTTTAGCGACTTCGTGAGACAAAAAACAGAAGAAATCCTATTCAAAAAATAATTATTAAAGAGTGATTCGTATGTCAGTATATTATTACTTGCTTTCAGGTTTGAAAGAGTTCCATTTAAATGATTCGAATAAAACAATTGATTTGGTTTCAATATGTGACCATGTATTAGAGCAACTCGATGAGAAAGATGGGTTTCTTTTTAAATACTTAATTTATCCAAACGATAATAAAAATTTATCATATATTATGGCGTCTAATTTGAATATGTATTCGTCATATGATGAGTATATAAAGCCTTCTGTGTTTGATGGTACTGCGTTAGAACATCCAAATACGGTTTCTAGCGAGTTTCCGTTATATATGCAGGATTTTTTAGATAATAATAAAAATGTAGATTGGGCTTCTATAGCACATATTGAAAACAACTTGCTTTCTGCTTTTTATAATGAGGTATTGGCTTCAGATAATAAATTTTTATCTGAATATTTTTCTTTTTTAATTGATTTGAAAAATATAATAGCAGCCATCAATTTGAGAATGCTTGGTTATTCTAATGATAAGATAAAAAAGAGCCTTATAGGTGATTCTATGCTCGTTGATATGATAGCAAAGTCGGCGGCTGATGATTTTGGGGTTTCTAAAGAATATCCATATATCGCAAGTATGTTGAATGCTATAAAGGCAAAAGATCCATATGCTCTTGAAAAAGTGGAGATGGATACTGTTTTTGAATATATAGAAGTAAAAAGTTCTTCTATGTTTTTTCAGTTAGAGAATGTGTTTGTCTATTATATAAAATGTTTATATATAGATAGGCTTTCAAATAGAGATGCAGAAGAGGGGAAAGAAGCTATAAAAACTCTTATATCTGAGATAAAAAAGAGTTTAGATAATGTAAAGGTTTAAAATCTTTGCAAATAGCCCTTAAAAACTAAAAACTATTTACTTTAATAAGGAGTGCTTATGACAAAAGGTCATGTAACAGCGATTATATCAAACTTGATTTCTATAAAGGTTGATGGACCTGTTAGTCAAAATGAGATTTGCTATGTTAAGCATGGTGATAGAGAGCTAATGGCTGAGGTAATAAAAATATTGGGCGATACAGCAAATGCTCAGGTGTTTGAATCTACACGTGGAATAAAGATTGGTTCTGATGTTAGATTTATAGAGACAATGCTTGAAATTGAATTAGGGCCTGGTCTTTTATCTAAAAACTTTGACGGCTTACAGAATAACCTTGATTTACTTGAAGGTGTATTTCTTGAAAGAGGTTGTTATAACTTTTTAGAAGATGAAAAAAACATCAAGTATGATTTTACTCCAATAGCAAAAGTTGGTGATGAAGTTGAAGCAGGAATTTATCTTGGTATGGTAAAAGAAGGATGGATAGACCATAAAATTATGGTGCCATTTAAATTTGAAGGAAAAGGTAAAGTAGAGTCAATTGTTTCATCAGGTTCGTATTCTTTAAAAGATACGATAGCTAAAATTAAATCTGAAAATGGTGAAGTGGTTGATGTTACTATGGTGCAACGATGGCCTGTTAAAAGACCTATTCGTGCATATAAAAGCAAACCACGTCCATATAAACTTCTTGAAACTGGCGTAAGAACAATAGATACATTCAATCCAATGGTTGAAGGTGGTACAGGCTTTATTCCTGGTCCATTTGGTGCAGGGAAAACAGTTTTGCAGCACTCTTTGGCACAAAATGCTAATGCCGACCTTATCGTTTTGACAGCATGTGGAGAGCGTGCTAATGAGGTCGTTGAAATATTTACAGAGTTTCCAGAATTAGTAGACCCACTTACAGGAAGGTCTTTGATGGAACGTACTACTATTATTTGTAATACTTCAAATATGCCTGTTGCTGCTCGTGAGGCTTCTGTTTATGTTGGTATGACTATCGCAGAATATTATAGAGGTATGGGATTGAAAGTCCTATTATTGGCTGATTCAACATCACGTTGGGCTCAGGCTCTTAGAGAGATGTCAAATCGTCTTGAAGAATTGCCAGGACAGGATGCTTTCCCTATCGATTTACCTGCTGTTATATCTAGTTTTTATGCTAGAGCTGGATTTGTAAATCTAAATAATGGAGATACAGGTTCTGTTACATTTATTGGTACAGTTTCACCTGCTGGTGGTAACTTGAAAGAACCAGTAACAGAGAGTACAAGAAAGGCAGCCCGTGCATTTTATGCTTTGGCACAAAAACGTGCTGATAGTAAGCGTTATCCTGCTATTGACCCACTCGATTCATATTCTAAATATCTTGAGTATGATGAATTTGTTGAATTTGCAAATGAGCATATTGAAGCAGGTTGGTCACAAAAAGTACGACATGCTAAAGATATTGCTTTGCGTGGTCAAGAGGCTAGTGACCAAATAAGTATCTTGGGTGATGATGCTGTGCCTGTCGAGTATCATATGAGATATTGGAAAGCCGAGCTTATTGATTTCGTTTTGTTACAACAAGATGCTTTTGATAAAATTGATAAAAACTGCCCGATGAAAAGGCAGAAAATACTATTAAACCAAGTTCTTGATATTACTGATTCTGATTATGAATTTGAAGATTTTAATGAGGTATCTAATTATTTCAAAAGACTTATAAATACATTTAAGCAGATGAACTATAGTGAATTCGAAGCCGATGATTATAGGAAATATGAAAAAGAACTTCATTCTATAATATCGGAAAGGAGAGTTTTAAATGCCTAAAGCGTTTCAAAAAATTTATACAAAATTAGTACAAATAACAAAAGCTACAGTATCGCTTAGAGCGAATGATGTAGGTTATGATGAGATGGCATTAGTAAATGGTCGTCCAGCTCAAGTCGTTAAAATGATTGGGGATGTTGTAACACTTCAAATATTCCCAGGTACTGAAGGAATTCCTACAGATGCTGAGGTTGTGTTTCTAGGTTATCCTCCAAAACTTAAAGTAACTGAATTACTTGCCGGTCGTTTTTTTAATGCATATGGAGACCCTATAGATGGTGGCGCTCCTATTGAAGGCAAAGAAGTTGAAATTGGAGGTCCTTCTGTAAATCCTGTAAGACGTAAACAACCGTCTGAACTTATTGCTACAGGTATTGCTGGTATTGATTTAAATAATACCCTTGTTACAGGACAGAAAATTCCATTTTTTGCCGACCCTGATCAGCCTTATAATGAAGTATTAGCACAGGTTGCTTTACGTGCCGATGCAGATAAAATTATTCTTGGTGGAATGGGTATATCTAATGATGACTATATTTCATTCAAGAACACATTTACAGATGCTGGTGCTTTGGATAAAATTATATGTTTTGTTAATACAACTGAAGACCCACCTGTTGAGCGTTTGCTTATTCCTGATATGGCTTGTACAGCTGCTGAGTATTTTGCTGTAGAACATAAACAAAAAGTTTTAGTTCTTCTAACAGATATGACTCTTTATGCTGATGCCCTTGCTATTGTATCTAATAAGATGGACCAAATTCCTTCAAAAGATTCTATGCCAGGTTCTCTATATTCAGATTTGGCTAAGATATATGAGAAAGCAGCACAATTTCCTGATGGTGGTAGTATTACTATTATTGCTGTTACGACATTGAATGAAGGTGATATTACTCATGCTATACCAGATAATACAGGTTATATTACAGAGGGGCAGTTATTCTTAAGAAGAGACCCTGATATTGGTAAAACTATTGTTGATCCATTTAGAAGTCTTTCAAGATTAAAACAGCTTGTTATTGGTAAAAAAACAAGGGAAGATCACCCTGTTGTTATGAATACACTTATTCGTTTATATGCTGATGCTGCTAACGCTAAAATGAAAAGAGAGAATGGTTTTGACCTCACTCCTTATGATGAGCGTTGTCTTAAATTTTCTTCTGAATATTCAACAAGGCTGCTCGCTATTGACGTCAACATTAAAATTGACGAAATGCTTGATACTGGCTGGGAACTTATGGGGAAATATTTTGACAAGACAGAGGTGGGTATAAAAGAAGCTCTATCTAATAAATATTGGAAGGCAAGAACAAGCTGAAACTAATAATTAATGATAAGGAAAATCTATAATGGCATTGAAGTTTCAATATAATAAAACAGCCCTACAGAATATACGTAGGCAACTTACTATAAGAGAAAAAGCTTTACCTACCTTGAAAAATAAGGAAGCGGCTTTAAGACTTGAAGTTAGAAAAGTAAATAATGAGTTAGATGAATTGAAGGAAAACCTTGAGAAAAGAATTGCTTCAATTGAAAATTATAATCTTTTTTGGAATGAATTTCCATCCGTGATAAAGGTTGAGAATGTTGTAGTTAATCTTAAAAATATTGCTGGTGTTAAGGTCCCTTTACTTACTAGTATCAATTTTAAAATAGAGCCTATTAGTTTTTTTAATGCCGCCGCATGGCTTGGACTTGGTATTGAAATGTTTAAGGAATTAATGGAACTTGATATAAGAATTGACATGGCCGAACGTAGATTAGAATTACTTTATTATGCTAGAAAGAAGACTACACAAAAAGTAAATCTCTATGAAAAGGTTCAGATACCTAGTTTTAAATCTGCTGTAATTAAAATTAAACGTTTTATGGAAGATGAAGAAAATTTAAGTAAATCGGCACAAAAAATTGTCAAAGAAAGAAACAAAGAAAAGGAGGCGGCATTATGATATATAAAATGAAAAAATTGTCGCTGCTTGTTTATTATAAAGATAAAATTAATTTACTTGATAAATTAACATCACTTGGCGTAGTTCATCCTGATACACAGGAAAATGTTATACATGAAGATATTCAAAAAATATCTGATGAAAGAGCAGACTATGTTAAAGCAATAAAAATTATCAATGATAAAAAAACTAGACTTGCCAAACAAAAAAGAGATGTTAAGGCAAAAGAAAATATATCAGAAAATGATTTAGAAAAATATGTCAATGATACACTTTCATATAATGGAAAGATTGATAAATTAAAGGCTGAACGAGAAGCATTGTTAAAAGATAAATCTATATTAGAGCCTTTTGGTATTTTTGATATAGCTAAATTAAAACTTTTAGAAGAGAGTACTTCTTATAAGGCTTCATTTTATTCTGCCCCGAAAAAAGAGTATCAGGCTCATGATTTCTCTAATATTATTAATATTGCTGTAGATTCTGAGAAAAGAGTTTATTTTGTGGTATTTAAAAGAGTAGATGAAGAGATTTATATCCCTTTTGAGACTATAACCATACCTAATTTGAGATTGGATAAACTAAATACTAAAATAACAGATCTTGAAAAAGAAATAAATAAAACTGAAGAGGCTATTGTAGAACTTATAAATACAATACCTCTAATGAAAAATTATTTGTCTATATTTGATGAAGATATTTATTATGTTAGGACACGTGAGAGTTTTGTTAAAAGTGAAGTTACTCAAGGAAAAGTTGAACATATTAAAGCATTTATCCCTGTGGAAAAAGAAAATGATGTTGTCGACTTTTTGGATAAAAACAATATTTCATATAGTATTGAAAAACCAGGTGCTGATGATAATGTTCCAATAAAGTTAAAAAATAATAAGTATAGTGGTGCTTTTAAGTTAATAACAAATTTGTTTCAACTTCCAGACTACTATGAACTTGATTTGACACCAATGATAGCTGTGTTTTATCCGATATTTTTTGCTTTCTGTTTTGGGGATTCTGGCTATGGTATTGTGCTAACAACAGTATCTTTAATTGCTACATTTACGATACTCAAAAAGAATAATATGATTAATATTGGTATCATAGGAATAACACTGGGTATACTTACAACTATTATGGGTGTAATAAATTCAGGTGTGTTCTTTGGTATAAATTTTGTGGATTCACAAAATATTCCTATATTTAAAGAATTATATAAGTTTACATTTATTACAGATACTAAAGGTAATAATTGGTTTTTAACTCCATTTAATGCTGCATTATTATGTGGTCTTTTACAGATATTTATAGCATTGATAATAAATATAGTTAATAAAGTAAGATATGGTACTATAGGCAATATATTTTCTGCCGTAGGTAAATTTATAATTGTTCCTTCTTTAGTACTATGGTTTTTGGGTGATATGCAGAAGATGAGCATCATTGCTGATAATTTTGCACCTTACTACTATTATGGTATAGTAATTGGCGTTATATTTTTGGCATTATTATCAAATGTTGGTCAGAAATTTGATGTGTTAAATTCTATACTTGCTATATACTTTGCTATTACAGGGCTACTTGGCGATATATTATCTTATATACGACTTTTTGCTCTTGGTGCTTCTGGCTCTATTTTGGGTTTGGTCGTGAATCAGATTGGCGGAAGTTTTAGAGAATTACCATATATTGGCTTAGTTTTAATGATAGTATTTTTGATTGTAGGGCATGCTGGAAATTTTGCTCTATCAATACTTGGTTCTTTGGTTCACCCATTACGACTTACATTTGTAGAGTTTTATAATAATTCGGGTTTCAAAGGTGGTGGTCGTGCTTATCAGCCTCTAAAAAAAACAGGGGTTGCATAGGGATATAATTGTTGTTTATTAAGTAATAATAATTACTTTATATAATAAAAATAAAAAATTAGAAAAAATAATAAGGAGCTTGAGATGAATACAGGTCTTTTATTTGCCTTCATCGGCGTTGGAATTATGGTTGGTATGTCTGGAATAGGAAGTGCAACGGGTACAGCGATATCAGGAATGGCTACTGTGGGTGCTCTAAAAAAGAACAAAGAAGCATTTGGTAGTTATCTTGTCCTCAGTGCTTTACCAGGGACTCAGGGGTTATACGGATTTGGTGCTTTCTTTATTATGCAAGATTTTTTAACAAGTGATATTACAATGTTCCAAGGTATGGCTATTTTTGGTTCTGGTATTGCTGTTGGTCTTGCTTGTATGATCTCTGCCATATATCAAGGTAAAGTTTGTGCTAGTGGTGTTGATGCTATTGGTAATGGAAATGATGTTTTTGGTAATACTATTATCATGGCTGTTTTTCCAGAACTATATGCTATAGTTTCATTTGCTGCTGCTTTCCTTATTGCTGGTATGCTTTAGATTTAAAATAATTTTGTACTAATAAAATTTTCTCCTTTACCGATAATTAACTATGTTAATGTAATTAATTATCGGTATCTTGGAGGATAAATGAACTTTCTAAAAAAAATTAGAATACCACTTATCATACTTATCTTATTAACTCTTGTTATAATAAGTATTGTAATTATTAGAAATGTGTTGGTTGTTGCTAGAAATACAGATGCAGCTTTGGATTTTGCAAGTGAGATGCCAAGCGATTTGGATGATATATTTTCAGATGATTTTCTAGATGACCAAATAAATATAGGTGCCTCAACAGCTACAAATAATAATACTGTTACTACAGATGTTGTAGGCGATAAACAAGTTTCTATAGATGTCATAGAACAAACAGATATAATACCTTCTGAGGTTATACCTACTGATAGTAAACCTGCTATACCTATCAAACCTAATATATCTACTAATAAAGTAAATATTGATGCATTCCTCATAGAGAAATATACTGCATCTCGCAGAAGCCCTACATATATAACATTGGTTGTTAAAGCACCGCTTGAAACTTCATATTTAAATATAAAGGTGTTTGCAAGAAAGTTATCTAAGAATAATGAGATAATTTCAAGAGAACTAGTATTTACATTACCAAAAGTTTATACAGTGAATGGGCAAGGACAGACACAGTTTTATTTTTCAGGTAGATACGCTGGAAGTTCTAAATATGTTAGCAAGGGTAGATACATCATATATTCCGAAGTAATTGGATATGATAAAAATGGCAATCAACTTTCATCAACTGGGCAATATGCTATGCCAAAGTTTGATAATGTTATAACTATTCAATAATAGAAAATTATGAAATTAAATAATGCCTGCTTGTATTATAAAAATATGGGCAGGCTTTTTTATGATGTTATTTCTTATATAATTGAGATATTTTCAGATGAATATTTTTCTATATGCCCTATTTCATAAGCATCTTCACCTAATAATTTTAGATGATTAATAATATTATCTTTGTCATTTTTATTTACGATAAGAACAAATCCCACACCCATATTAAATGTATTATACATCTCGCTTTCATCGACACCAAGACTTTGTATATATTTAAATATAGGATGAACTTTTATTTTACTTTTTTCTACAATAGCCATTTGATTTTTAGCAATAGCACGTGGGATGTTTTCTATAATCCCCCCGCCTGTAATATGAGCCATAGATTTTATATTATATTTTTCAAGTATATTCAAAACATTTTTTACATATATACGAGTAGGATTTAATAACTCTTTACCTATGGTTATGTCTTCAAATTTTGTATCTAATGCTATATTATGTTTTTTAATAAGTTTGCGTATTAATGAAAAACCATTGCTATGAACACCACTTGAGGATATGGCTATGAGTATGTCATTTTCTTCTACTTTGGTATTGTCTATAATATTATCTTTTTCTACAACACCCAATGCAAATCCTGCTATATCATAGTCACCATTTTTATAGAAGCCGGGCATTTCAGCAGTTTCTCCACCAACAAGAGAGCATCCTGCTTCTAAGCAGCCATTAGTTATCCCAGTTACAAGAGCAGTAGCTTCTTTATAATCGAGCTTGCCACATGCCATATAATCGAGAAAAAATAAAGGCTTAGCACCATGACAGAGTATATCATTGACACACATGGCAACACAATCTATACCAACAGTATTATATATATTCATTTTGAAAGCAATCTCAAGCTTTGTGCCAACACCATCTGTGCCTGAAACTAGTACAGGATTTTTATAATTTTTTAATTCATATAAGGCAGCAAAACTACCAACACCACTTAGTACATTTTCTGTGTATGTTTTTTTTGTAAGATTTTTTATAGTGTCTACAGTTTTATACCCTTCTTCTTTGTCGACACCGCTATCTTTATATGACATTATATCCATTTGTTTTTATCCTAGTTTTTTATTTTTTTATAATATTCTAGTTTTTATAATATGTCAAAATTTTTTTGGCGATTAGAATAATTTAAATAACTTGAGATATATTAAGCATGGTAGTAGTGGCATAAAAATTAAATTGATATATCATTATAATTGTTAATTTAATTTTAATAGGACAACTAAAATGAAAATAGCTGTTGGGATGAGCGGTGGGGTAGATTCGAGTGTTACAGCTGTACTTTTGAAAGAGGCTGGTCATGATGTTTTTGGTGTTACTATGAAACTTTGGGACGATGATAGTAGAGCACCCGAATATGGTTCATGTTATAGTAAATCTCAAAATGCTGTTATCGAAGAATGTGAGCAAATCGCAAAATTTATTGGTATCAAACATTATGTTATAGATTTATCCCGAGAGTTTAATAAATATGTAATTGACTATTTTATCGATTCTTATAGAAATGGACTTACACCAAATCCATGTATTTATTGTAATGAACATATAAAGTTTTCCAAATTTTTTGATGGTATAGAAAGTATGGGCAATAGTTTTGATAAGTTTGCAACAGGTCATTATGCCAACATTGTCTATAGTGATATACATAAAAGATATTTACTCAAGCGTGGAAAAAATAAATTAAAAGACCAGTCTTATTTTTTGTATAGGATAAATCAAGATATGCTTTCAAAAATAATATTTCCATTATATGATATGGAAAAGTCTGTGGTTCGTGATATGGCTAGGAAATATAATTTGCCTATTAGTGAAAAGCCCGATAGCCAAGATTTTTTTGCAGGCGAATATAAGAGGCTTTTTGATGATGAAAAAACTAGCGGTAATATTATCGATAAAAATGGAAATATTTTGGGACAACATAATGGCATATTTAATTATACTGTGGGTCAGAGGAAAGGGCTAGACATTGCTCATGCCCATGCTTTATATGTTCTTAGTATTGATGTGAAAAATAATAGTATAATTGTTGGTGATAAGTCGGATATGTTTTCGACTGATTGCTATATAGCAAATTTAAATTTAATTTCAATAGAAAAAATAGATCAACCATTTAATGCATTTGTAAAAACAAGAAGTGCTCATAAGGGTACGATGGCAACTATACATCCGCAGACACAAGATGGCAGAGTATATATAAAATTTGAAGAGCCATCGTCAATTGTATCGAGGGGACAATCGGCTGTTTTTTATGATGGTGATATTGTAATTGGCGGTGGTATTATTGAATGATGATAATATAAAAAAATTAGGTCTATATATACATATTCCATTTTGTAGGCAGAAATGTTTATACTGTGATTTTTTTTCATATTCCAATTTTGATGATGCTATATTCAATAAATATTTTTCTTATATTATCAAAGAATTAGAAATTAGATTAAAAGATTTTGATAGTACAAATCAAATTATCAATACAATTTATATTGGTGGTGGCACGCCTTCACTTATAAAAGCTGATATTTATAAACTTTTTTTTGATAGATTATTTAATATAATAGATAAAAATAATATAGTAGAGATGACATTAGAATTAAATCCAGAATCAGTTAATAAAGATTTACTAGATTATATTTGCTCATTTAGTTTTTCTCGTATATCTTTGGGGATTCAAACTATAAATGAAAAATCGCTCAATGAAATTAATCGTATAGCAAAATTAAATAATATAGATAATGCATTAGACATTATTAATGCATCTACTATAAAAAATATATCTGTTGATTTTATACATTCTCTTCCATATAACACTATAGGTCAAACAAAAAAAGATATTTCTTATGTATTAGAAAAAATTGATATAAAACATTTATCATTATATTTTTTAGAAATGGATGATACTAATATTATCAAAAAAAAATGGGATGCTCTAATATTAAATGAAAATGATAGCATAAATGATTTTTTGTATACGCTCAATTATATATATTCACTTGGTTTCAAAAGATATGAAATCTCAAATTTTTGTACAGACGATATATATAAATCAAAGCATAATTTGCATTATTGGGATATGGATGATTATATTGGGCTTGGTTTATCAGCCTGTGGTTGCTATAATCATATCCGTTATACAAATACAAGCAATATAAATAAATATTTTCATGCCATAGACAATAATAATTTTGAACAATATATTGAAAAACTAGACAGCAAAATAAGAAAGAGCGAGTTTATATTTTTATCGCTTAGAAAATCAGAAGGTATTAATATTGTTCAATATAATAAAGTTTTCAATGAAGATTTTTATAATGTATATTCAAATGTCATCGAAAAATATAAAAAATATCTTATAATTAGAAATGACTATATTTCCTTAGAAGACAAATCAATGCTACAATCAAATGATATTATATCTAGTTTTTTTATTTAGTATTTCTTATTATGTTGTAAATTAAAATATATTTTATTCCTCATTTTCCTTTTTTTGTGAAACATTTTTAGATATATACATTAGGGCATCATTGAGGTTTTTTTTTATTTTGAATTCATCATAAGCACCACATACTGTGAGTACCCATGATACATATTCATTCATATCTGTAAATATTATGTTGCCATCTCTACTCGAAATAATTTTTTTTGTTTCAAGTAATAGTCCTAAGGCACTTGATGTCATATATCTTACATCTTTAAATGATATAACTATATTTTTCACGGAATTTTCTACGATTAGATTTATTGTATCTTCAAACTCTTTATAAGTTTTTGCATTAAGATCATGCTCAACTATTATCACAGAGCTATAACTATCCTCAAGTGTATAATATTGCATAATAGCTTCTCCTTTTCAAAAATAATATACTACAATAACAAGAAAAAATAAATATAATAAAATATAAAAATTATTTTTTATTATAAATACCTTTTTCTTTAAATATTTCTAACATTTCATTAAATATATCATATGTTCTTAGAAATGACGGAAGTGTAAGAAAAGCTGCTGTCTCTACATCAACAACATCAGTTTCACGCATTTCATTGCCGAGTAGAAGCACAATCTCTTCGTCTCCGGGTATAATAATACTCCTATTACAATAAATAGAAGTAGAGTTTGTGAGGTTGTATTTGACCCCATTGATTGTTTTGTACTTTTTTTGTGGGTTATTGATTTTCATTTTGCTTGTAATTCCTATATATAATTTGACTTTATTATATAGAAATTACAGTCTATATTAAACAGCTTATATGATGAAGATTTTCAATATTAAAAATAACTTTATATAGCATTAATTTTTTACTATTTTATTTTAATAGTGACTATTGTACAATCATCATCAGGGGCGCGGAATGCTATGTATCTAAAAAAATCATATTTTATAAATGTCACCATATCATTTACAGACATATTGGCAGATTGTAGTATAGCACTTTTTAATCTTTCTATGCCATATAGGTCGTTCTTTTTTTTTGAATTAGAGGCTTCAATGATACCATCTGTATAGAAAAATAATATATCATTTTTTTTAATATTTAATATTCGTTCGGAGTAGCTCGTATTTGGAAATAGTCCTACAATTGTATCGGAGATAGACAATTCTATAAGGTTGTTATCTCTCACGATAAAGAAGGCAGGATGGCTTGCATTTGTATATGTGATTGTTTTATTTTGTTCATCGAAAAGTACAATGATAGCACTTAGGCAATAATTATTAGGCATGCATTCAATTAGACTATTATTTATAGCGTTCATAAGTTCGCTTGGGGAATGTATAGTTTTTGCATAGGCTACAAATAATGATTTTAGCATAGCAGATACAATGGCCGCTGCTATTCCATGTCCGCTTATATCCGCAATAATAAACATACTTTTATAATTATCTATTTTAATATTATCATAAAAATCACCGCTGATTATTTCACTTGGATTATAAAAGATAGAGTATGATATATTTTTATATACATCTAATTTTTTTGGAAGCATGCACTTTTGTGTTTTTATAAGTATCTCTGTGTTCTTTTTATATTCAAGTCTGATTTCGTCAAGGGTATAATATCTTTTTAAAATATAATCATTTTTTTCTAATAGCTCATTTATATATGCTTTATATTCATTGACTATAATAGATTTTCCTTTTTTATTTGTATCTTTATAAAAAATAATATGAAAGTTCAATATAGTATGTAGCACAATTATTATAAGTAGAAAAAGCAGTACTATACTTGGTATATTAAATGGATTTGGAAATATAATAATAACAAATATATTTACTAAAATGGCTATAGATGTTAATATATAAAATATAGATAAAGTCACACTTTTTTTCATAGCTAGTATTTTAATATGGTGCATCAATATTTGCAAATATTTAATTAACTAATTAAAGGATTATATGTCAATACAAGATATTTTATTAGAAAGAATGGGTTTTTTAGATAGCTATAAAGAATTCGATTATAAAAAGACAAAAAATATTGTTGGTATTAAAGGGGCTTCAGATGCACTTTTTTTATCTAAATTATTTAAAGATACAAATAAAACTATTATTGTTGTAAGCGAAAATGAGGAAAATGCATATCTACTTTTTCAAAGTCTAAGTTTTTATGATGTAGATGCTTTTTATTATCCCAATTTAGATATTATCCCATTTAGTGATATGTCGCCTTTGAGAGATATATTGGCTGAACGTATTAATGTTTTATATAAAGCTATTGTTAATAAGTCTTCTATTATTAGTCTATCAATAAAATCTCTATTACGCTTATTGCCATCTAAGGATATATTCAAAAGCTATTTTAAGAATATTAAAGTTGGTAGTAAAATTTCAATTGAGGAGCTTCGACTATATCTAAATGACTTAGGCTATATCATAGAAAGTGAAGTTTCCGATATAGGTACATTAGCCATACGTTCAAGCATAATAGATATATATAGCCCTTCTTATGATAGCCCTATACGTATAGAATTATTTGATGATGAGATTGATAATATAAGATTATTTGATATAGACACTGGTCGTTCACATACGAAGATGGATGAGATTATTATTGTACCTGTACATGAAGTGATTTATACAGATGATATGGTAGATGCTATTATCAAAGAAAAAATATTGGGGCAGGTATTAGAAGAAAAAATACTACTAAGAAAATATTTTGCGGGTAGTGAAAATCTTATGTCACTATTTTATAATGATACAGATATTCTTTTAAACTATTTTGATGAGCCAATAATATTTACAACAAATAAAAGTTTATTATTATCGGAGGCCCATGGTTATTTAGAATCGATAGAACAAAAATTTGAAGATGATAATAATTATAAATGTTTGGAGAGCTATGATAAATTATATACCTCTATAGATTTACTCAATGAAAAAATTATTGATGCTATAGATATATGTCCATTCCCTACAGGAAATGATAATGAAATATTATTTAATTTCAAAGAGGGTAAATCATTTAAAGCGAAAATGGTAGAGTTTATAGATTATTTAAAAATGAGTATTGAAAATGGTTATACAATTATTCTATCGACAGGTAGTGAAGAGCAGGCAAAAAGGTTTGAAAAAATCACAGAGGATTTAAATCCCAAAATTTTAAATGACATATCTGATACAAAAAACATAGCTGATACAGATAATTTTATTATTATAGTATCTCATATAAATAGCGGATTTATTTCTGAGCAATTAAAACTATTATTTATTGCCGACTATGAAGTATTTGGTCGCAAGAGAAAAGAGCATAAAAGGATACCAAAGCAAAATAAAACTTTAATCGAAACTTTTATTGATTTAAATGAAAATGATTATGTTGTACATATAAATTATGGTATAGGAATATATCGAGGGCTTACTCGTAGAACAGTTACTGATAAAGAAAAAGATTATATAACAATAGAATATGCGGGGGAGGATAAATTATTTATACCTGTTGAGCAGATGAACTTTGTACAAAAATATTTGTCTGCAGGTAGTGCTCGAGCGCCTGCCCTTAGTAAACTAGGTGGTAGTGCTTGGGAAAAGGTACGCTCTAAGGCAAAGGCAGATGCAGAGGCTATGGCAAGAGACCTAATCAGGCTTTATGCTGTAAGAAGTAATATGCAAGGCTATACATATGGCGAAGATACAGAATGGCAAGATGATTTTGAGGCGTCATTTCCATATGAAGAAACAATTGATCAACTACGTTCTGTAGCAGATATAAAAAGTGATATGCAATCTTCTAAGATGATGGATAGGCTTGTTTGTGGCGATGTTGGATTTGGAAAAACGGAGGTCGCATTTAGGGCAGCATTTAAGGCGGTTATGAGTGGCAAGCAGGTCGCCATACTTTGTCCTACAACAATTTTGTCTCAACAGCATTATAAAAGTGCAAAGGCAAGGTTCAAAGATTTTCCAGTTAATATCGGTATATTAAATAGATTTAGAAATCAAGGTGAAATAAAAAATACAGAATATAATATAGAAATGGGTGAAATAGACATCGCTATTGGTACACATAAAATACTTTCAAAAAATGTAAAATTTAAAAACCTTGGTCTTATAATAATAGATGAAGAGCATCGATTTGGTGTGAAGCATAAAGAGGCATTAAAGCGTTTTCGTTTTGAGGTTGATGTACTTACACTTTCAGCAACTCCAATACCACGTACATTAAATATGGCATTATCCACTATAAGAGATATATCTATAATTGAAACGCCGCCACTCAATAGACAGCCAGTAAAAACTTTTGTTATGGAGTTTAATGAAGAGTTGATGAAGAAAGCTATTGACAAAGAACTCGAAAGAGGAGGGCAGGTTTTTTTCTTACATAATAGGGTCGAGACAATTGATAAATTTGCGATGATGGTGCAAGGTCAATGTAAAGGTGCACGTATTGCTATTGCCCATGGTCAGCTTAGCGGTCATCAACTTGAAGATATAATGAATGCATTTATAAATCATGAATATGATATACTTGTTTCTACTACAATTATTGAAAATGGTATCGATATTGCAAATGCAAATACAATACTTATTGAGCGTGCTGATTTGCTTGGGCTCTCTGAACTTTATCAGCTTAGAGGGCGGGTTGGTCGTAGCAATAGAGAGGCATATGCATATTTGTTTTATCCCGAAAATACTTCTATTACAGAGGATGCTTATAAACGTCTTGAAGCAATTGCTGAGCATACTGATTTGGGTAGTGGATTTAAGATTGCTATGAGAGATTTGGAGATTCGAGGGGCGGGTAATATTGTTGGCAAGGAGCAGTCGGGTGCGATTCATCAAGTGGGTTTTGAACTTTATACGCAGCTGCTTGAAGAGGCATCTAGTCAATATAAAGGGGAGATAAAAGAAACAACATTTGATACTGTTATAGATTTAAAGCATGATTTATTTATACCAAATGAATATATCAGTGAGCCCAAAGAAAAAATATCTGTATATAAACTTATAATGCGTGCCCAAGATGATGATGATATAAAATATACAAAAGAATTTTTAAACGATAAATATGGTACATTGCCTGATAATATCGAGCGTATTATAATTATAGCATCGCTCAAAATATTTTTGAAAAAGCATCGCATAATATCTGTTATGGAAGGTAGTTATAATATATATATAAAGTTGAATGAATATTCACATTTTGATATTCAAAAACTTACAAAACTTGTTACGAGAAATGGCTCGGGTGTTTATATCGATACAAATGATTTAAATAGAATCGCTATACCTATTGGTGAAAATACACTTGAATGGAAAATTGAAAAGATTAAAGATGTAATAAGCGAGATAGCCGATTTTTCTTTCAAAAAAAATATAAAAGATAATGATGATAAATCTTTGCAAATTCTTGACACATTAAAAAAACAGGCAAAGTCTACAAATTTAAAATCTAATACAAATAGTCGGGTGAGAAAAAAAGCTAAAAAAATCATTAGAACGCATAGAGAAAAAGATACAGATAATAATTATTAGAAAATATTTATTTTATACATAGTTGGAATTAATATTTTAGAGTTAAATATAAATTGATTACTTTTTGACAAAAGAATAATTCCTCTGTATACTCTTAATATATTTAATAAATAAAGTGGGTTAAAAATTGAAAATATCTATATTTGTAGCTAAGACTATTATTTCAATAGTCATTTCTGCTGTGCTATCATCTTTTATAGCATTTTCTGTTTTGAATAATAGCAGTCGTATATTCTCATCAAAAATGGAAAATAGCTATGCTGATTTAATCATCTCAAAACAGCCGTCTTCTACTAATAGCAATATGAATTTCATAGAAAATACAGATGAGGTTATAGATTATATATCAAGAATTAAATTGGATGATTTACAATATAGCTCTGTTATAAAACATAATGCTGTTGTCAAATCAGATAAAGGAAAAACTTCAGTAAATATTTATGCCATCGACCAAGAGAGTTTTCAAAAAATAATACCAACTATAAGCAACACAAAATCAGAAGAGTATAGTTTAATTGATACTAATAAATATGAGGTTATATTAGGGGCTCAATTGGCGAAAAATATTTCTGTAAATGCACTTGACCAGATAATAGTGAGCCTAAGCGGTGATAGATTTATGCATTATTCAGATATATTTACAGTAAAGTTTATTTCTGATATAGAAAATGATAGTATAAATAATTCCATTCTTATACCAAAGCATTATATAACAAATATATTATCTGATAATAATATATCGAGTGAAATATACATCAATATAGGTAAAAAGAAAAAAATAGCAAAATTAAAAAATGAGCTGTTAGAGAATCCTTTTAATTTAGATGTGCATACAAAAAATGATTTTATACATGGTTATGATTATTATTTTAAATTTTTGAATATTATCCCGATCATACATTCTCTTTTATTTTTTGCTATTTTATTATTTCTTTATATGTTAAATATAAACTTAAGATATTCAACTATAAAAATGTTATTGGATAATTTTAAAAGCTTAAAATTTATAATAATAATAGGTAGTGGTGAAATAATTGTATCATCAGCAATTTTTGTTTTTATGCTGCCATTTTTGACTATGGTATTTAAGTCTTTATATAATTATAATAATATTTACAAAGGCTATATTGTTATAGCATCAATTATAATCATAGCAATAGTAACCAAATTGGTTTATATTTTATGTTTGTGTAAGATTAAAGAGAAAGAAAAAATGAGCTGGTGATGGGACTCGAACCCGCGACCGGCTGATTACAAATCAG
>CAMRBQ010000023.1 GCA_947040495.1 uncultured Spirochaetia bacterium | reverse complement strand
TAATACTAACTTCATATAAAAATTGCTATATAGTATTGTTATTTTGTACGAAAAATATAGTATAAATATGAAATGGTGGGTTTATGGATTATACTGATAAAAAAGAAAGGGCACTTATAATAAGAAAGGGCAATGAATTGTTTAATAAAGGTGATATAATCCTCGCCTATAAATGTTATACTATGGCAAAATATTATGCGGGCATAGAAAAAATAGCGGATTACTTTTTTTATACAAAGCAAAATGCAGCAAAGGGTATTGTTCTTTATAAACAGATTGTACAAGAAGATTCTAACATGGGCGGTAATGAAAGGGCAAAAAAAAAGCTTGATGAGGCTGCTTTAAAAATAGTTGAAATTATACGAAAATGGAATAAAGAAGATAATTCAGAATTTAATGCCAAAGAAGAAGTAACACTAGAACAAAAGAAAAAATATTTGTTGGCGGCAGCAGGTAAACATAAGATCAAATTCCATACTAAAAATAAAACTAGTGCAATCAAAGATAAACAAACCAATGATAATACTACCAAGTAAGAATAGAATATAGTACAAATCGAAATATCATACCTGAAATAAATAGAATTAGAGATGATAAATATAAAATATTAATGACGGTTTTTATATCGCCTATCCTTATATCTCTGATGTCATCACCGATTATATTCTTTTCACATTCACCAAGAATTTTATTATCTTCACCATCATCATAATCTATATTATTTCTACCCAAAGATATAGACAAAGCCCCTGAAATGGCTGATAGATTATAGACTTTGCCAAAAATTGTATTATTACTTCTATCTCTCATAAATATTTTAATAGCATTTTTATAGTTTAACCCAAGCATCAGTGATGTTAGTATCACGATAAAAGATGATATATAATTTGGTATAAATGTTATTATCTTATATATTATCAATATTATTTTATTTTTAGATATTAAAGGCCTTAGCAATAGCTCTGCCGATTTATAAGCTAATGCAAATGGAGCCCCCGCTATAAATGAAAATAACATTGTGGCTGTAGTATTGTAACAAATATTTTTTGATATGACTTCTATTGTTATTTTTGCAATATCTTCTTTGTCATAATATTTTATTTCATAATCTATATCAGATTTATTTATTTCATTATTTAATAAGTCATTAACATTTTTGATAGCAGAATCATCATCATAGTTTAATAGCTCATAATATATTTTTATTGCTTTATCACCTATACTTCTAATAGATAATAATTGATATAATAAAATACATTCAATTATAAGGGCTAGAAATATATTTAAAAATTTAATGCCTCCTATAAATAAAAATGGAATAAAAAAAGATAGCGCTATAGTAAATACATAGATTAATATATTTAATATAAGGCTATTATTATTTTTTAATTTTTTAAAAATAGATGAGAATAATTTTTCTGAAAAACTAAATAACATTTTTATAATGTATGTTAATGTATAAAGTTTTTTTGGATATGGAAGAAATATAGCTAGAATGTAGCTTATAAAAAATATGTAGATAATATAATAATAGTAACTCATACATTATATTATAAAATATAAATTATAAAATATCTATATTAAAATAAATGTTTGAATAAAAATGCTATAAAATATGCTATTGTAATAAATTAGAAAATGAATATATATTTTATAATAATAAATTGTATAATATTTTTAGGTATTCAAAAGATAAGATTTTTTCGGAGGAAATTTTCATGGACAATGCTTTTTTTGAAACAATAATTAACAACTATTCACAAAAAAAAATTGTGAGTCTATGTAAAAAATTAATTAAAAAGTGTTCTTTTGGTAGTATGCAAGATGTATGGAATCTAAATGACTTAGCCTACTGGTTATTTATTTATGGTTATAAAAAAGAAGCACTATCCCTTGCTCAATTCACGCATGATATCCCATTCCCTGGTAAAAGTGCATTTAATGTATGGGATTTTATTCTTACTTTATGGGGGCTTGAAGTTCATATCCTAAAAGAAATTGGTAATACAAAAGAAGCTGATATTAGAATAAAAGCGATGGATACTATTTGGATGACGCCGATTGGGATTTTTGATACAAAAGAAAAACAAAAAAAAAAAGAATATAGTAGACGCTCTCGTTTTCTATATCCAGATATTCTTGAGAATAATAAAATCGGATCTTCCACAAGTATAAGAGATGCAAATCAATGGAGATTCATTGCTTTGAAAAGAATGATTGGTTATAGTTCAACCGATTTATTCCCAAATTTGAAAGAGCACTACCAGCAACTGTCTTGTGATATTGCTGAATATATATCCATTCTATCAAATATTAAATAGATTATAACAATTGCAAATAATATTTAGGGGCAATAAAACATCAAGTGGCAAATGAGCCTGTTGTTGGTAAAGAGGCAATTTATGAAACATTTAAAAAATAATTTCAAACTACTAAGATGGCATGTATTGTAGAAAACATATTTGAAGATGAAGAGTGGCTATTATGGATGGAAAGACTCAAAGGTTTAAGAAGCTATGGTTTTTTTCATGTTGTAAATGGAAAAATTATTTTGCAACGAGGCTATTGGGATAAACTTAGTTTTCTAAAGCAAGAGGGATTGCCAATTGAATAGTAATTAAATTGCTATTATTATAGATAATTAATCTTGTAAAATATATAATAAATATAATTAGAGTTATGGAGGCATCATTTTATGAAATCATATAGAAAAGAGTTGTTTTTTAATACAGAAACAAGGCGTGCTTATATAAATATAACAGGAGAACTAAATAAATGTTTGAATGAAAGTGGAATAAAAGAGGGTCTACTTTTATGTAATGCTATGCATATTACAGCTAGTGTGTTTATAAATGATGATGAGAGTGGGCTACACCATGACTTTGAAAAATGGTTAGAACATCTTGCCCCTGAAAAACCTCATAATCAATATCGACATAATGGGTATGAAGATAATGCTGATGCTCATATGAAAAGACAGATAATGGGTAGAGACGTAACCGTTGCTATAACAGAAGCAAAATTAGACTTAGGACCTTGGGAGCAAATTTTTTATGGAGAATATGATGGAAAACGCAAGAAAAGAGTTCTTGTGAAGATTATTGGAGAATAGTTATTATATATTATAAAAACTATTAATCATCGGCTGATTTTTCTTCAATTACAAAATCATATTCTTTTAAATCTAGTATTGTAGGAACTTTTTCAAGTATCATGTCATATTCTTTTGAGTAATAGAAGCCCGTACCTGCAATCTCTCTATCTATTGTACGTTTCATATTTACAATATGTATAGTTGTACCTGAAAATATTTTGTCAGTGATAGATACTATAGCATGCGATAATTCTTCTAGTGTTTTTTGTATTTCATGCCTTTCATTTTCGCAATCATTTGTTTCTTTTAATACATTAGCAAAAACTTTTAATGTACTTTTCACAGATTCAACTTTATTTGGAGGCAGTTTTGATAGGAATACTTTTGGATTTATAAAATAATCGCTACCTAAAGTGCTTTTTATTTTCTTTATAGTTTCTTTATTTTCTTTTATAGTTTCAACTAATTCTTTATATCTTTGATTAATTTCTATGTCTTTACCTACATAAATAGTAGTATGGGTGCCACTAGTGCCCCCAACAACCTTAACATATACACCATTTTTGGCAGATATATTACCACCAATAATAATGCCTTTTTCTTTTAAGCATATAACACGTGCATTTGAGTTTATGTTTGAGTTTAATATAGACTTACTTGCTATAACATCTCCATAACAATTAAGATCTGCATTGGCTATAAAACTAGAATATATAGAACCATTTGCAAATGCTTTTCCCCCAACAAGGCCGCCTGATATCATAATATTGCCTTCTGCTTCTAAGTTAGCATTCTCTACATTGCCATATACAATAATATCACCTTTTGTTTTTACGCTAAAGCCATCAGATACATTTTCACGTATAATAGCTGTACCAAGTACCTCAAGATTACCAGTAGATAAATCAACGGTATTAACTTCAACAACATCATGTACGGATAAAACATTATTAGATGCACTTATAATACCATTTAAAGAGCTTAGTATATGTATACTATCATCTGCTATTTTAACATTTTTACCTAGTTTATATCCTGGGTCTTTATCAAAATCTGCTTTTATAATAGCATCATATATATCTTGTCCGTCTATAGGTATAATTTCTGGCTCATAATGGGCGATGCTTTCATTTTCATCAACATTATTTACAAATTTACGTTCTTTAAAATCCATTTTTCCATTGACAGTTTCTTTGCCAACTGCAACTGAAAAATCATAGTCGAGTATAACTTTTTGTACCCTTCCATTAACAGGTTTTCTGCCTTCAACAAATGTAGTCATCCCTCCAAGATTTTCCGATATAGTTTTTTGTATTAGATGACTTATAGTTTCATAATTTACCATGAGTTTGATAGGTAATGTTATAAGAATTTCTTGCACTTTATCTACTAATACTGGATTTTCAATGTCTTTTTGTGGAGGTAAAATAAGCACAGCTTTCCAGCTATCTTTTAGAATGTAAACAATTGGGTATATCTCAATAAATGCATTATTTTCATAATATACATATCCAAATACTTCACTTCTATATATGCCAGAATTTTTATCAAATTTTACATTTTGACCAGCTTTTAAAGTTTCTTGTTTATTAAGGCTTCTAAGTATAACATCATCTGGTTTTACTAGATTTTTACCAATACTTATAAATAATTTTTGGTCATCTTCACCATTACATATTTTTAAAAATATTTTTTTTACATTTATTTCATTGCTAAAATAATATTGTAAATTTACATCTTTTGGGTGTTCTGCTACTTCTTTTATATGTTTTGTATTAGGTTTATTGCTATTTGGCACAGTTAAATATCTCCTTTGTTTATTTTCTACATAACAACAGCATAACATCACCAATGTTTAATTTCTTTACGAACTTGTCAATAATCTTTTTAATATTGTTATTAACACCTTTTTCTACTGGTATACTCCCCCATGATTTTGTCATAACGACACTAAAACCTA
Source organism: uncultured Spirochaetia bacterium (assembly GCA_947040495.1). Lineage (GTDB taxonomy): Bacteria > Spirochaetota > Brachyspiria > Brachyspirales > Brachyspiraceae > CAMRBQ01. The sequence goes on along the minus strand of CAMRBQ010000023.1, from coordinate 20,556 downwards.
TGCTCCTAATATAGTCAACAAGTGTTTTAATGTCAAATAACCATAAATGTTGTGGCATTACAGAACGCCAGTTCTCTTTATATATTCTTGAAAAAAGTCCACTTTCATTTGGAGTAGTTAATATCATATAGCCATTTTTATCAAGGATCCTATATATTTCTTTTAGTGTAGAGGCGGGTGAAATTACATGTTCTATTAAATGAGATAAATGAACAACAGAAAAATAATTATCATCAAAACCTACACTTTCAAGCGGTTTTTTATGTATATTAAGTCCATATTGTTCTATAGCATAGTTAGCAGATGCCTCACATACTTCGACACCTGTACAATCAAAGCCCTTATTTTTTAAATGATTTAATAATAAACCAGTTGCACAACCTATATCCAATATTCGCTTAGAGGGCAAATTTTTTGATATTTCTTCAAATTTAACATCATTTAGAGATAATTCCATAAGATTAAAAAAATTATCTTGATTGGCTACTTCATATTCAAAATATGTATCTGTATATATATTTTTTATTTCTTCTTCTGAAAGTACAGGATATTGATATACTAATCCACAGTCTCTACATTTGACATATTGAACACTTTCAGATTTTATATATGTTTTATATTTTTCACTTTTACAAAAATTACAAATCATTTGTGTCTCTTTTATATTTATTTTATAATAATAACTCTTATCTATATAATCGGTTTTTTGTTTAGAAGTCTTTAATTTCTCTAATAGAAAGAATTCGTATTTTATTAAAAAATAATATAAATATTTATATCTTTACTTTTAATATATTGTAAAATAGTATTATTGTGTATATTATAACAACTAAAAAGCCTACTATAAAGGGCATTCATATAAGTAAAGGGATATATAGTTAAATGCAAATAATTAAAAACCTATCTGATATTAAAAAAGAGTATGTTGGACTTTTCGGTCTATTTATTGTAACTATTTTTTGGGGATTTGGCTTTGTATGGGTTGATATAACAGTTAATACGATAAGGCCTCCATATATTGTTGGTATAAGAATGGCTATTGCTTCACTTATTATATTTTTGATATTTATGCCTAAAATATTAAAAACAACAAAAAAAGATATTTTATATTCTATTCCTATTGGTATCGCTTTATTTTTAGGCTTTATACTACAAACATATGCGGCAGAATATATGACAGTTGGTAAAGTCTCATTTTTCACAGGAGCAAATGTTGTCATGGTGCCTTTTTTGTCATTTTTTATTTTTAAAACTGATTTAAGTATTAAATCTTTTTTATGTGCTATAATTGCAATAGTTGGGCTTGGTATCCTTGCATTAGAAAAAGATTTTAGTATAAAATTATATGATATATTTGGGCTTTTATGTGCATTATTTTTAGCGATGCATATAACACTTGTAGGCAATGCCGCAAGAAAAATAGATGCTATAATACTCACATTTTGGCAATTATTTATTGCAGCCATTTTATCATTTGCATTTGGCTTTATAATAAATGAGCCGATATCAATCTCTAGTTTTTCTACAAATGTTATATTATCCCTTATCGCTTTGGGTTTATTTAGCACATTCATAGCATATGCACTACAAAATATATGTCAAAAATATACGACAGCATCGAAGGCGAGCTTAGTACTAAGTCTAGAATCATTTATAGGGGCAGTGCTTGGCATTATAATATTAGGTGAACTTTTTTCTATGCGTTTACTTGTAGGTGGTGGGCTAGTATTATTAGCTATCATTATTAGCGAAATCAATTTCAAAGTACTACGTACGTTTAAGTTGCACGATTAATTGCAATAATAACATTTAAATATATTTGACTTGCTGTCGCTTAAGTTTTTTTCCTAGTTGCACATTATAATTGTGTTCTAGCATTTAAATATATTTTTTATTATATATAATAAAAAATCATAAAAAACTAATAAATAATTATAAAGGTGTGTCTTATGGCAAGCAATAAAAAGATTGAAGAAAATAAAGGAATGGAAGTTATACTTATTACTAGACATGAAACCAAACTCGAAAAATATGAAAACTCAAAACAAGCATATGAAGTATTTGAGAAAATATTAAATTATGAAAAATATGAACTGCGACATAAAGAACATTTTTGGGTTATGGGTATAAACAATGAGGGCTTTATTGTTTGTATATATATTGTGGCATTGGGTTCAGGCGAGCAAATTAAAATGACTGCAGCTGAAATATTAGACATAGCTGTTGGGCTTAAATCGAGAAGAATTATACTCGCCCATAATCATCCGTCTGGCGATGTTAGACCTTCAAAAAATGATATACTTACAACCAATATGCTCTATCATAGTTGCATGCCATTTGGTATTGAAATTGTTGACCATTTAATTATAGCAGTGGGTAAATATTCTAGTTTTGAAGAAATGGGCAAAATGAAAAAAATAAAAGCCGATAAAACTTTTAAGCAATTTGATGAAGGCTTTTCTGAAGGTGCAGAAAGAGGGATTAAAGAAGGATTAAAAGATGGCATTCAAAAAGGCAAAATTGAGGGAAAGAAAGAAGGTAAGTATGAACAAAAAATAGTAATAGCAAAAAAAATGTTAAAAGAAAATATTGATATAAATATTATTACTAAAATAACAAAGCTAACTAAAAAAGAAATAGAAAAGTTAAAATGATAGATAGCTTTATAATGTGCAACTAAAGTCTCCGTAGTACTAGTGAGAGTCTCTATCATGTTTTTGCCAACGCTTTTCTAATGATGTTAGCAGATATGAAAGACTTATCGTTATTATAAGATATATGATAGCAGCCGATATTAAAGGCACAGTTGCTTGATATGTGATACTACGTATTTTATCGCCAGCTCGCATTAAATCCATGCCACCAATGAATCCCATAACTGAAGTTTCTTTTATAAGTACAATAAATTCATTTCCAAGTGTTGGCAAAATATTTTTTAATGCTTGAGGTAATATAATCTCTTTCATAGCCATAGAATTGCTCATGCCAAGGCTTTTAGCAGCCTCCATTTGCCCTTTATCGACAGCCTGTATCCCTGCTCTTATAACTTCTGATACATAAGCCCCGCTGTTTATTCCAAACGCTATAAACGCCACCACACTCTTGTCAATAGCCACACTAGAAAAGACTATAAAGTATATTATAGTAAGCTGCACAACGACAGGAGTACCACGGATGATTTCAACATAAACACGTGCAGGATAACGTATAAACTTGTTTTTGCTCAAACGCATTATAGCTGTAACTAGACCAAGTATTACCCCAATGATACCCGATACAACGGTTACATATAGAGTAATACCAAGCCCATCTATTAGCATCATAATACCGAGAGGCCCAGTATCCGAACCAAGCGGGGTAAAAAGCGTATCTTTAATAATTTCTATCATTTAACAATAGTCTTTTATAATTAATGCAAAATAAACTATTGAGCCGAATAGTTTTGTATATGCTGTTCTATATATTTTTGATATTCACCTGTTTTTACTAGATTTTTAATAGTTTCATTTATAGAATTAAGCAAATCTGTACTGCCTTTTTTTACAGCAACACCATAATATTCAGCATCAAAATCCATAGGCAATTCTATAATGTCATCATTTTTAGACATGAATGCTTTGGCAGGCTCTCTATCAATGACTATTGCATCAATCTTTTTATTTTTAAGTTCCATAACAACAAGTTCATATGATTTTAAATCGGTAACAGGATTGTCCCCAGCAATATCAGTAGCAACAAGACTGCCAGTAGTCCCAAGTTGGGCACCAAGTTTTTTTTGGGCACCAAGGTCTTCTTTTGTAGTTATATTTAAAAATGAGAGGTCGTCTTTTCTAATAAGAACCATTTGTGCTGCTTCATAGTATGCCTCTGAAAAATCGACATTCTTTTTTCTTTCATCTGTTATAGTCATTCCAGATATAGCAAAATCAATTTTTCCACTCATAAGAGCTGGCACTAATGCATCAAAATCCATATCTTCTATTTTAAGTTTTTTGCCAAGGCTTTTCGCAATAGCTTCTCCAATCGCTACATCAAATCCGACAACGGACGTACCATCCCTACCGCCAAGATATTCAAATGGTGGAAATGTAGCATTTGTTCCCATTATAAGATAATCATCACCTTTAGAACATCCAAAGATAGATAGCATTAGCATACATAATATAACAATCTTTTTCATTTTTAAATTTACCCCTTAAATATATTAAAATAGAACTTTTTAAGTAATATAATTTAAAAGTATAAAAATGTCAAAATTTTTATACTTTTAATAGACAGAATTAAATATAAATTATAGAAATAATTTTAAATATTTTTTTTATAGATATTTTACAAAATTAATATATTTTAGTTTTTATATATTAACAATATACAATATTTCTTATGAAAAGTTATGATGATGAATAAATATAAACTTATAATATTTTTTGCAATGTCTTTATTCTATGCTTGCAAGCCTTCAGATTTACTACTCAAAAAAGATGTGTCCTCTTTAGAAGCAATAAATGAATTTACACAGTTTGCTAAAGAAGGGAATTTGAAAAAGATAAAATTGTATGTGAAAAGTGGTATAGATGTAAATACTTTGGATGAACATGGTTTTTGTGCATTAAGTCGTGCTACCTATAATAATAGGACAGACACAGCATTATATCTGCTTTCTGTGGGGGCGAATCCTATAAATGGTGGCAGTGATTGGAATCCATTTTTAATAGCCTCGCATCGTGGATACAATGATATACTTGTGAAACTTCTACAATATGACATTGATGTAAATGAGAGGTCTAAGCGTTATGGCTATACATCATTATATCTTTCTAGCATGAATGGAAATTATGAAACATCTTTAATTCTTCTAATGAATGGTGCTGATCCAAATATTGCAACAGATGAAAAAATAACACCTCTAATGACTGTAAGCAAAAATGGTGATATTTTAATGGCAAAAATGCTTATAGGGTATAGTGCTAATATTTATACTGAGAATATGGATGGAGAGACTGCATTAGATATAGCAAATAATAATGAAAATATGCGTGTAGTAAATTTACTTAATTCTTTAAGTAAAAAGCCAATAAAACATATATTTAATAATAAAACAGATTTATACCACCTTATCTTAAATGGATTAAATGCCAATACAAAGGATTGTGAAAATAAATCATTACTTATGTATGCTAGTAAATTTGGTTATTTAGATATAGTGAAATTTTTAATTGATAATGGTGCCGATATAGAAATAAAAGATGGTAGAGGTTATAATGCTTTAATAGAATCTGTTAAACATGGTAATCTAGATATAGCAGCATTTTTGATTGATAATGAGGCGGATGTAAATACTTCTATTTCAAGCATATTTTATACAGCGCTGCACTTTGCCGTTATAAAAAATAGACTAGATATTCTAGAGCTACTTATACAAGCAGGCGCAAATATAAATGCTAGCGATAAGCATGGTAGAACACCTCTAATACTTGCGGCAGAATTTGGGTATGCAGATATAATACAAATACTTTTGGATAGTGGGGCTAATATTTTAATCAAAAATAATGATGGTAAAAATGCCAAGCAAGTTGCTAAGAAAATGTATAACGAGGCTTGTTATAATATATTAGATCCACTATATTAATAATAAATTAAATCAAAAATAATTATAACACTAGAATTTAATCGCAAATGGATAAAATGTTACAGCAAAATGTTTTGAAACAACACCATATTCTAATGAAAAATTCATAAAGAAAAATTGAATCCCTGCTATAAGCCTAAAATCATAAGCATTAAATGCAGTACGTTTTACACCTGAAGTAGTTTTTAGCGAGCCCTCTCTAGTTCCTTGATATGGCGTTAAATCAAAACCAGGAGGGAAAGTGCCTGTATTAGGTCTAAGGTTAGATACTGAAGTTGTATAGTCGATATTTACATTCATCGATATGTCTACACTTCCAAAGTTTACATCAGGCCCAGCTCCAAAATATAGCCCTCCTATAACAGGGATATCAATACCCATGAATAATCTTGGTGAAAAGACAAAGCCGCTCCATGTATAAGACATACTTGGTCTTAGACTGCTTCTATATGAGTATTCACCATAAACAGAAGCATATGCACCACCAAGGAAGACAGGGACTCCATTTTTGTCCACTAATCCTGATGACCCGTTTGTTACTTCATCAGGAAGATTTACCTTAGAACCGACAGCTATCTCTCTCCAACTGAAATCTGCTGATAATCTTATATCAGTATAAAAAATACTTGCTTTTAGAAGCTGCATCCTTGCCTCTACACCAATATTGAAGCCACCAGTTTTAAATGTATAACTACCTATACCAAGAGAACTAGGCAATAATGCTCCAGCATTTGGTATAAAACCAATACGAAATCCAATATCCATTGGAAAATCTGACAAAAACTGACTTGCCTCTGGCAAACCTATCTTAAAGTAAAATGAATAATATGGTATTGGAACATCTGTTAATGTATTTGCAAATAAAGAAAAGAAATCATCTGGTACATTTGTTATACTAGTACTGTCTAGTGAAGATAAATTCGATGTAAACTGGTCAATATTATGGACAACTGAATTTAATAGTGCATTAGGATTGATAGTAAAGATTGAAACACCTATACCCACACCAAGCTTTACACTTGGATATGATGATGTACTCATAGAATGTGCATTACCCGAGCCTATTGCAAATGGTGCCTCTAATGATAATGTATTAGCCGCTTGATCTACAGAGTTTAATATAGAAGGCTCAAACCCCTCTACTAATAACTTATCTAAAAACAATGCAACTTTTTTATCTTGAGCGTCTATATGAGAACTCGTCCATTGAGGCATAGCTATTGCTGAGTACCATAAGAGGCATAGCAAAGTAATTATAACTTTTTTCATAATTTTCCTTAATACTATATATCGTATTCAATCGCTGTAAAATTTACTATATTTATTCTATATTAAATATATTTAATATAGAATAAATGTCAATTTTTTTTTATTACAGATTAAACATAATATTTGGAGGTTGCATAAAGAATATAGTATGATATATTTATTTAGATTATTATTTTACTTTAAAAAAGGGAGTTTATTATGACAATAAATAAAAAGACTATGTATTTATTATTATTAGTTATTGCATCTATTTTTATACTTTCATGTAAGGGTAGCAAGAATAATGCAACATCTTCACTTACAAGAGAGGGTGGCGAGTGGGTATTAAAAATAGATGATACTACAGTATATGAAGATCAGTTTAATAAAGAATATGAATTTGCCTTAAAGATGTCTGGTAGACCTGCTGACCAAGTTGCTCTACTAAAAAACAATCAAGGAGCAAAACAAGAATTTTTAGAAGGCTTAATAAGTCAAGTATTGATATTGGAAGATGCTGAAGAAAAAGAATTTTTTGAAACAGAAGAAGCAAAGGATTATATGGATACAGCATATAGATCATTAAAAGTTCAATATTATACACAAAAGATGATGGAAGAATCATTAAAAGAAATACCTGAACCAACACAACAAGATATTGCAAATTTCTATAATCAATTTAGAAATGAGCTTATGGCAGAAGGTGTTACAGAATTAAATGCACAAACAATACCTTATCTATCACAATTAATAAAAGGGCAACAAGCTCAACAAAAAATGATGATAATTGTAACAGATTTAAAAGATAAATCTGTTGTCGAAAGAAACAAAGAAATTATAGGTGAAACAATGATACCAGGCAGTCAGCAACAACAAATGCCACCACAGGTACAAGTGCCACCACAAGGTGATGCTGAAGCTTTAAGATAGATTTAAGAATAATTATAAAAGTTTGTAAATTAATAAAATACTTAGTTGATATCTATTTTGTTATTGACTAGGTATTTTTTTATTTATGATTGTTCTTAAATAATTTTTAGAAGGTTATTATTTAAAAATTATATCGTGATATATAGCATTACTTTTAATACAATATTAATAGCCAGAGATAATTTTATTATTTATGTCAAAAAGTTTAAATACAAAAAAGCAGATAATTGAAGCATCAAAAAAATTATTCATTCAATATGGATATAAAAAAGTAAGTATGCAAGATATTGCTAATTATCTACATAAAACGAAAGGGAGCCTGTATTATTATTTTAAAAATAAGGAAGAGATTTTTTTTGCACTGATAGAAGAAGACACACAAAATTTAAAAAGAATATTATATGAGGCTATAAAAAAAGAAAATACAGCAGAGGATAAACTTAGGTCATACATCATTACAAGGCAAAAGGGATATCAAAGGCTTAGTCGTATATATGAAACATTACATAATGATATTTATATGGACAATAATCTTGCTGAAAATATCCGTAGCATTTATGAAAAAGAAGAAGTATCTACAATAAAAATGATACTAAGAAAAGGGATAAAACAAAATCTATTTAATACAGATATAAATATTGATATTGCATCAAAAGCTATTTTTTCTGCGATTAAAGGATTTGGTATAATATGGGATATAAATAGGGCTGAAAAAGAGGAAGATAGAAAAGATAGGGAAATAATAGATGCATTACTAAATATACTCTTTTATGGTATTAAAAAGAGATGATTTTTTTAATAGTTTAATGTACAATTAATTTTTATTTTCAAAAGGACTATATAAATGTTCAAATTTTATATTTTTATATTGTTTATTGTTATATCACAAATATCTTTTTCGCAAACACAAAAATTTAATGTTGGAGAACATTTGATTTATGATGTTATCGCTGAAATACCTGAATTAAATATAAATGGCAAAGTTGGTACTCTCGAATCAAAAATCATCTCTATAACTAATATGTATGGAGAAGAATGCTATCATATTAGGGCTGTCGTTTATGGTGATAGATGGGTCAATTCTTTATATGAACTTAAAGATACATTTGAAACATGGGTATCTACAGAAACATTTGAAACAAAAAAGATAATGAAATTTGCCAAAGAAGGCAGATGGACAAATATTGAATCGTCCTCATTTACTAATGATAAAGGTTTTTATTTCAAAGACTATCAAAGGCATCCTGATGGTATATTTGTGGAAACGAGCCAGCCTGCTTTCGACGCTTTATCTCTTGTTTATTATATGCGATTTGTTGATAAGTCGAAAAAAGGCTTCTCTATCAACTGGCTTGAAGGGGCTAAGATAAAAGAGAATATTGGTTTTACTATATCAGAAGGCGGCAAAAAAAAGTCTACTTTATCGATTTTAAAAATAGATACATATAGAATAAAAGAAACTAAAAATTATGGTACAGATGCTTATGTGGCAAAAAAATATAATCAGATACCAGTCGATGTAACTATCGCAGAGATGAAAATTTCAGGTTATACATTTAGAGTAAAGGGGATACTCAAAAAACATAAAGAGTAGACAATGTTTTAGCAATATATAAATAGCAAGCATATTGGAGTGTTTGAGTCATGGATAAAAAAGAGAATATTGATGAAATGATAATGCCTAAGGTTCTGAAATTTCAAGGCAAAAAAATAAAGATAGAAAAGACAAAAGATTATTATAATGTATTTTTATCTGTGCTCAAAGTTGAGAATGAGGGGCTACGAAACAATAGACATTATTGGGTTTTGGGCTTAGACGAGAATGGCTATTTAGCTTGCGTATATATATTTTCTATTGACCCAGAAAGTCTAATTAAAATATCGTTGAGAAAAATATTTCGTGTTGCATTAATTCTTAATGTTGTCGATGTTGTCATTGCCTATAATGTGCGAGAAGATGAGCCTCTAATCCCTTCACCAGAAAACATACAATTTTTTAATAGAATTTATAATTCATCTGATAATGTCTTAGAGTTTAATTTATTAGATACAATGGTAATATCGATGAGCGGTTATCATAGCGATAAAGAAGATGGATATTTTAATTATTATGAAAAAGATTTAACTTTTAAGATTGTCAATGATGTAAAAAAAGAATTAGATATTCAGAAGAAAAAATATGCGATGAAAAAAGCGTTTAGAGCTAGAGAAAAAGGGAAGCATGAAGAAAAAATTGGTATAGCAAAAAGTATGCTAGCAGGTAATATTGATATTAATATTATTTCTAAACATACAGGTCTAAGCGAAAAAGAAATAGAAAATTTAAAATAGAATATAAAAATTATAGAAGCTACTGTTATCATTGTAAACTTTTAACAAGTAGGAAAAAATATTAAAATGATTATAAGCGATAAATGGCAAGACTATAAAATACTTGATGCAGGTGATGGCGAAAAACTTGAGAGAGTAGGCTCTTATATTTTAAGACGTCCAGATTCTCAGGTGATTTGGAAAAAAACAAATGAGGCTATTTGGGATAAAGTTGATGCCCATTACCATAGAAGTAATAAGGGTGGTGGCTATTGGCAGTATAATAAAAAAATTGAAAGCCCTTGGACTATCTTGTATAATGTAGATAAAAATAGAAGTCTAAAATTTATAATTGAGCCCACAGGTTTTAAGCATATATCAATTTTCCCCGAACAAGCTGTCAATTGGCAATTTATATATAATTCAATAACAAATAGCGACCGCCCTATAAATGTGCTTAATCTATTTGCTTATACTGGGGCTGCGACTGTTGCCTCTGCATTGGCTAATGCAAATGAGGTTGTTCATGTTGATTCTGCCAAAAAAATGGTAGAACTAGGGAAAAAAAATATTGATATAAATAATCTTAATAGCAAGAAAGTACGATTCATTGTCGACGATGTTATGAAATTTGTTTTACGTGAAGGCAGGCGTGGACGAAAATACGATGCTATCATAATGGACCCTCCAGTTTATGGGCGTGGGCCTGATGGCGAGCTTTGGCAAATAGAACGTTCTCTAAGCGACCTCATCTATGCATGTAAAGAGATATTATCAGAGAAGCCATTGTTTTTTATCATCAATTGCTATACGACGAGCATTTCTCATATATCATTAAAAAATATACTCGATATTTCTATTATGAAAGATAGAGCGGGTTTTGTAGAATCTGGTGAGATTGGCATCCCTATTGCAAATACAAATATGTTATTGCCAACAGGTATTTATGCCAGATATTCTAATATTTAAATTTTGCTATTTTGAAAATACAATTTTATAATAAAATAATTAAGAATAGGGGGTATGTATGAAAAAAATTCTATCTATAATATTTATAATAACAAGTCTATTTATACTACGAAATAAAAATGTATATGCTTCTTATGAAAATGATACTTCATCTATTGGAGCATTTCTACCTATAGGTATGCCTATTATGCTTGGTGGTGGCATAACGGGCAAATTTGATAAAGTTCCACTTGTTTTTGCCATTAGTGGAGGTGGAAGTTTAGTCCCATATTTTGGCTATGGGCTTTATATAACAGCTGATTGGTGGGGATTAAATAAAAAACTCGGGCTTCTTGGTACTGCAGATACATACTTTCGTCTTGGAGCTGGCTTTGATATATCTATGCCTATTGGTGCAAATTTTGTTATGGACTTTGGTGTTAGAATGCCCATGGGATTTTCTTTTGTAGTTAAGAAAAATTGGGAAATATTTTTAGATTTGCCTATTGGAATTTCTTTAATAGGTTTTGGTGTTCTTGAAGGTGCCACTGTTGTTAGAGTATTTGGCAATGGCATAGAATCTGTAAGAGAAGATAACTTTTTTGAATATTTTTATGTTTGGCTTAGAATAAATCCTCAAATTGGTTTTAGATATTGGTTTTAATATTGCCTAGTTTTGTTAATATTTTTTAGCATATTTCATTAGTGCAACTAATTAGCATTTCTCTAAGACATGCCTCTTTTAATATTATCATTTATGGGGTTAAGTGATAAAGGCAGTTGTGATTATTTTCTAAATATAATATTATTTAATAATTAAAAATATCCCCAAATCCAAGATAATAATAACTTAAAACACCTTGATTTTTTACATATTAAAAATATAATGTGTCATCTAATTTATATAAGGTATAAAAAATTATGAAAACAGAGAATAACACACAAAATAAAATAGAAAGTAAAAAAACATTTGATGCCAATGTTTTGGTAGAGATTATAACAAAGTTTCTAATCAAATATGGCAGGCTAATACTAATTATTTCATTCGCTATTATTATTATTATAGGGGCTATACTTGCATATTTTGCATGGGTAGAATCATATGATAAAGCTATAAATATAAAATTAGAGCAGGGTATCGCTGCCTATATGAGAACATCTAATAGTCAAAGTCAAGAAGAGGCTATGAGATATACAGCTGTGGCAAGTGATCTATTTAGAGAAGTCATGGCGGATGCAAAATCTAATAAACTCAAACTTCGAGCAACATATGAACTCGCTTCGCTTCTGTTTGATACAAAAAATAATATCGAAGCGGGAAGGTTATTTGCAGACATTGCCAAAAAGCGTAACTTTTATTTGGCTGAGCCTTCGTTATATAATAGAGGTATAACTCAAATAGAATTAAAAGAATATGATAATGCAGTTGAAACATTTAATACATTTATAAAATCATATCCAAAAAGTTATCTATTGCCGGAAGCAACATTATCATTAGCAAATACTTTGTACTTTACACAAGGCAAGGATAAAGAAGCAATTGAAGAATTAAAAAATTGGCTTGTGAAAAATACGAATGAAAGTGAGTATACAAAAATATTTCAAGAAAATATAAGCCTTATGGAAAGTAAAATTTACTAATGCTTAATATTGTTGCAAAAGATAAATTCATAAGAAATGCTTCATTAGATTATTCTCGCATAATGGAAGTCTCAACTATTGTTGATGATGTCAGATATCGCTATGAGCGAGCTTTATACGAATATATAGAGAAGTTTGAAAATATTGATGTTGTGGGCAAAGATTCAAAATATAAACTTTGGATAGACAAAGAAGAAATAAATAAACATAGCACATTTACAGATAAAGAACTAGAGTATGATTTACTTATAGCAAAAGCAAATATTGAAAGATTTCATAAAACAGAAATAGAGCATTCAAAAATACTCACAGGGGAAGATTATCTACTTGGTCAAAAAATAGTACCAATGGATAGTGTTGCTTGTTATGTCCCCGGTGGTAAAGCTTTTTATCCTTCATCGCTACTCATGACAGTTATTCCCGCAAAAATGGCAGGGGTCAAGAAAGTAATAGTGCTTACACCCGCTCAAAAGGATGGTACTATACGCAGAGAGATACTGGAGTTATCTTACCTACTTGGCGTAGATGCTATCATAGCCTCGGGTGGTGCACATGGTATTGCATATGCTGCTTATGGTTCTCATGATAATCTATTTTTTAAGGGTGTAAATAAAATTGTAGGCCCGGGCAATATGTGGGTAACATTGGCAAAAAAACTTGTATATGGTGTATGTGATATAGACATGCTAGCAGGCCCATCTGAAATACTCATAGTTGCTGACCATAGTGCCAACCCTCGTAATATAGCACTCGATTTACTTTCTCAAGCCGAACATGGCGAAGATTCTATAGCGGCTTTGATTGCAACAAATGAAGATATAATTAAAAAAACTAATGAGCATTTAGTAGAGATGACTAAAAATATAGAGCGTAAAGATATAATACTTGCATCTTTAAAAAATCATAGTATGGCAACAGTTGTTGATAATGTAGAAAATGCTATAGAACTTGCAAATGAATTTGCATCAGAGCATCTTGAGGTTATAGTTGATTTGTCTGATAGCGAAATAATTAGCATGGTAAATGCTGCGGGTTCTTTATTTATTGGCAATTATTCTACAGAGCCATTGGGTGATTATGTTATAGGTAGTAATCATGTTTTGCCTACATTTGGAGGGGCTCGCTTTTCATCACCACTTGGGGTATATGATTTTTATCGAAGAATAAATATAATAAGTGCAAATAAGAATTATCTAAAAAGATATGGTGGGGTTGCTATTAGACTTGCAAAGTATGAGGGGCTTTTTGCTCATGCTAATGCGATTAGTAAAAGACTAGAAGATATTAAATAAAATATATAAAAAAGTAGAATTAAACAATAATGAGCAAAGAAAAACCTATTATTTTACAGGGTGATGGAAGTTTACTTTTAGAAGTAGATTCTGATGACTTTAATGAAATAAGAACATATTTATTAAATTTTGCTGAGCTTATAAAAAGCCCTGAGCATATACATACATATAGAGTTACAAATGTATCGCTTTGGAATGCTGCAAGTTTTAAATATAAGTCATCAGATATTATAGAATTCCTTGCAAAATATAGTCAATATGAATTACCAAAAAATATAATACGTCAGATAAGTGATACAATAAAAAAATATGGGCATCTTAAAATAATAAAAGAGAATGATAGATTTTATTTAGAAAGTAATGATGTAGACATAATAAAAGAAATAGCCGCATACAAAAACATACAAAAATATATACTTGAATATATAGACGATAATAAAATAGAGATAGACCGACTATATCGTGGGCATATAAAACTTGCACTTATACATTATGGATACCCTATTGAAGACTTGGGCGGTTATAAAGATGGCGACCCATTAGAGTTTTCTATACGGGATAAAATGCTTTCAAATGGTAAGCCTTTTGCTCTAAGGTATTATCAAAAATCATCTGTCGATGTATTTTATGCAAATGGGCAGTCTTATGGTGGGGCAGGTGTTATAACATTGCCATGTGGGTCTGGCAAAACCATAGTTGGTATAGGTGTTATGGATAAAATACAAACGCACACACTTATCATAACAACAGGTGTTACAGCATGTAAGCAATGGCGAAATGAAATAATAGATAAAACAACTATACCTGCTGATATGGTTGGTGAATATAATGGCGAAAATAAAACTATCAAACCAGTAACTATAGCCACATATAAAATACTTACATATAGAAAAAATAAGAAATCGCCATTTATACATTTGGAATTATTTTTTAAGCAAAATTGGGGGCTTATAGTATATGATGAAGTTCATCTACTCCCTGCTCCTATTATTCGTGTAACAAGCGAAATACAAAGTATGAGGCGTCTTGGTCTAACAGCGACACTTGTTAGAGAAGATGGGCTTGAACGTGATGTGTTTTGTTTGATTGGTCCAAAGAAGTTTGATATGCCTTGGCGGGAGCTTGAAAGTAAAAACTTTATAGCCAAAGCTTATTGCTATGACATAAGAATAGAACTTGATGTATCTCAAAAAGAAGAATATATTATGGCAACAGATAGGCTCAAATTTAGAATAGCAAGTGAAAATAAATATAAATTTAAAATTATAAAAAGGCTATTAAAAATATTAGAGGGCAAAAATGTTTTAATAATAGGTCAGTATATAGACCAGCTTGAGAGTTTACAAAAACTTATGAACTTTCCAATTATTACAGGGAAAACCCCCCAAGATGAACGGGATAAAATATATACACTTTTCAAAAATGGAACAATAAAAATACTCATTGTAAGTAAAGTCGCGAATTTTGCTGTAGACTTGCCCGATGCCAATGCTCTAATACAGATATCTGGCACATTTGGAAGCAGGCAAGAAGAGGCACAAAGGCTTGGACGTGTTCTTAGACCAAAAGAAAATGAAAATGTATCGCATTTTTTCTCTATAGTAACAACAGATACAAAAGAAGAAGATTTTGCGCATAAAAGACAGGTGTTTCTAACAGAGCAAGGTTATCACTATGAAATATTAGATGATAGCTGTCTAGACTCTATAACATTATATAAATAGTTTTTATCAATCAATTAATATTAAATTGTAAATATTAATCCAAGCTATTATAGTAGTGATTTATATATTTATCATAAGGATAATATTTGAATGTATCAGTATAAACATTACCTATAATATATTTTATGAGTGTCAGTTTTTCTTTAAATGAAAGTTTATTGCTTCTAATTTTTTTTATATTTTTAAAAAAGTTTCTTTTTATGATATTAAAAAAAATTGTTATTCTAATAATCTCTATACCAAATTTATTTTTTGGTATCCTAATATTTTTAGATAATATAAAAACAATACCAAGGAAATATAATACCGCAAGAATCCTTAAAAAATAATCAATTGTTATATCAACACCTTTTTTGTCAAGATATAGATTTGCTATCTTGTATGTTTGCCCTCTTGAAGCCATCGCTTGTAGTATAAATACAGATATAAAATATGGGATTATATATATAATACGCTTGATAGATTTTTTTATAGAAGCGGTTAGTATTGTATATATGATAAAAAATATTATTAATAAAGCAAGTATCACATGTATTGGTAAATAAAGTATTGATATAAAAATAGCGGCATTTAGTATTAAATAGATAATCAACTTTTCATCTTTTCTTTTTTTGCATATTCCATAAGCCCACCACTTGATATAAGCTCTTGCATAAACTCAGGGAATATAGTTGCCTGATACGTTTTATTTTTTGTAATATTTTTAATTATACCCGTTGTAGCATCAACTTCAATCTCATCAGTATCTGATATATCTGAAGCATCATTAGTTTCTAATATTGGAAGCCCTATATTAATAGAATTGCGATAAAATATTCTAGCAAAGCTTCTTGCAATAACACAGCTAATACCACTAGCCTTTATGGATATAGGCGCATGTTCTCTACTAGAGCCACATCCAAAATTATCATCGGCAACTATGATATCCCCTTTTTGAATTTTTTCTATAAAAGATGCATCTATATCTTCCATACAATGTAGAGCAAGTTCTTTTTCATCGCTTGTATTTAAATATCTAGCTGGGATTATTTCATCAGTATTGACATGAGAGCCATATTTATGTGCCTTGCCTTTTAATATCATAATTATCATATTCCTTTTTGTTTTTTATTTAATACAGTAAATCTTCTAGATATCTAAAGTCGCCATCATTTGGAAATATTAAAAATGCCCTGCTGAGTATTATTTTAGCATTTTCAAATCTATTGGCATCATATTCATTTCTTATATAATTATAATATGATACTTTTAAATTATGCATGATAGATGTATTATTATCAGTTTCTTTAAGTGCATTTTTGAAAATATTAATAGCAGAAGCAAAATCGTTTTTATCTAAATACTCAGAACCTTTTGTTTGATAAAAATAAACTATATTATATTTGGTTATTTCGCTATTGGGTTCAAAATGCAGGGCATCTTCTAGGTATACAATAGCCTCTTCATAGTTTTTGGTATCTATATTATCAATTGCTTTATTATTTAATGTTATTACAATATTATTTTGAAATAATTTTTCATTTGGTGATAAATAAAATCCCTTTTTATATGCAGCAAGATTATTTATATTATAAGTTGGTATAAGTGATATTGTATTAGCATATAATGATGATATTAAAAAATTCAAATCAACATTTTTTCTATTGCCATAATTTGTCTTTGGTACATAGATAATTCTTTGTTGATTTTCAAATTCTTCTATTTCTTCTGTCCCAGGGTCAAATCCATATTCTACCGTAGTTTCTACATCTATTTCACCCTTCTCTGTTTTTAACGTAGCGAATGAATGATTTGGTGTAAAGACAGCATTTACATCAAGACCCAATTCTGTTGCCAAAAGTGTATATATTATTGTGGATGACAGGCAATTATAACTGCCACTATCAATTAAGTGATTTGCTAATGTTGAACTCAAATAATATTTTTTCAATATATTTGAAGTATAAAGCCATTTTAAAAGTATTTTACCTTTATTATAGTCACTTTCATTTTGATACTGTAGCATGTTTTCCATAGCTCTCAAACGTATCTCATTAATCTTATCTCTATAGAACAAGAAATCACTTTCATTTGTAATGCTTGATGCTATCAAAAAACCATCATAATATGTTTGAAGGTCTATTTTGTTTTCATCTACATTTGAGAAAAAAATTTCTTCGATATTACTTAGTTCATTACTGTAAAATTTTATTCTATCAGATGGTTTTGAATATACAAAACAGTTGTATAAAATTATAAGTAATACAATTAAAATATATTTTTTCATAAATTATTACTGTATCCTTTTTAAATATAAAAACTATAGATTATTTAGATCGTCCCTATAACCTGCGGCATCCTCATATCTTTCATCGCGTATAGCCTCTTCTAGTAATTTTTCTAATTTTTCTTTATCCTTGTTATTTTTATTATTTGTATTTTTTATTGTTTCATCGTTATTTATATTTTCATATATCTTTTTTTCGTCCTTAACAGGGGATAAATTATTTAAATCCGAATATTTTTTAAATATAATATTTGGATCTTTTATAATATCATTTTCATTTAAGCTTTTATATTCAAAAGGGAGTTCCTCTTTTAATGAAATACTATTGATTTCTTCTATTACGATTCCAGAAGCATCGAGTACGCTTTCATCAATAAATACAGGGCATTTTATTCTTAGTGCCAAAGCTATAGCATCGGATGGGCGGCTATCTATATATATCAATTCTTCATTTTTTTCTATAACAACTTTTGCAAAGAACATAGTATCCTTTACGTCATCTATAATCATATATTTTAAATTTATATCACATTTTAAGATAATGCTTTTTAATAAATCATGGGATAATGGTCTAGATTGTTCAAAACCTAAAAAACCAACCATAATAGATTGTGCTTCAACTGTAGCTACAAATATTGGGACAACTTTTTCGCCTTCATCAGGTTTTAGTATGATAGCAAACCCTTTATCTGTAATTGCTAGGTTTATTATTTTTGCTTCTAACAATTTATATTCTCCAATCATGCATAATATTATTCTAGTTAAATATAACATCAAAAAGTATAGTTGTCAATTTCTTATTTATCTAAAATTAGCATTATATACTATTGTTGCTTCTCTATATAATGTAACTTTCTGAAAAAATAGAACATTTGTAGTAAAAGATCGATATAATTAGATATATTTTACTTATTAGAAAAACATTATTAATTTATGGGCTTGACAAAATAATAAATATAAATATTATACAAATTGTTATTTTAAAATATTAAATTTTGGAGGAAGAGTATGTTAAATATATGTTTGTTGGAATTTTTTGGAGTAATATCTTTGATTTCTAATGAGATTGAAGAGAAGCTTTCTGTGTTTTTTATGGGTGACGATTATGATGACGACGATGATTATGACGACGACGATGATTATGACGATGACGATGATGACGATGATGATGATGATGATGATGATGATGATGATGATGATGATGACTATGATTATGATGATGATGATGATGATGATGATTTCGACGATGACGATGACGATGATTTTGATGACGATGACGATGATGATGATTTTGATGACGACGATGATGACGATGATGATGACGATGATGATGACGATGATTTATAAAATATGAGTTATTTAGCAAAAAGAGTAAATAATATCGATTCATCTGGTATACGAAAAGTCTTTGAATTGGCTGCAAGTATTGAAAATCCTATAAATCTTTCCATTGGACAACCAGATTTTTCTGTTCCAGATGTAGTGTGTAGAGATATAATTGCTGCCATAGAGCAAAAAAATATGAGGTATACACTTACACAAGGCAATGAAAGTTTAAGGAAAGCGATATTAGAAAAGAAGTATAAAAACAAATACCCGCTTGAAAATATTATAATAACGAGCGGGGTATCTGGTGGGATTCTTCTTGCCTATATGACATTGCTTGATGCGGGTGATGAGGTTATATTGTTTGACCCATATTTTATGATGTATGAGCAGCTTGTTAAAGTGTTTGATGCCAAAGTTTCACTTGTGAATACATATCCAGATTTTAGTATTACAAAAGAAAAATTAGAGGCCTCGTATACAAACAAAACAAAGCTTATTATTGTAAATTCGCCATGTAATCCTACTGGATATGTATACTCAGAAAATGAAATAAAAATTATAGCTCAATTTGCTAAGGATAAAAATATACTAGTGCTTTCGGATGAAATATATGATTCTTTTTCATATGATAGACCATGCGTAAGTATAGCAGATTATTATGAAAATACGATAATACTTAATGGCTTTTCAAAAAATCTGGCATTAACGGGTGAAAGAATAGGCTATGCAATAGGACCAGAAGATATTATAAGAGAGATGATAAAGCTACAGCAATATACATTTGTTTGTGCTCCAGCTAGTGTGCAAAAGGGTATAGAAAATCATATCGATTATGATTTTAGTTCAATATGTGAAAAGTATAAAAGAAAGAGGGATATGGTTTATGAGGCACTTCATAACTATTGCGACCTTACAAAACCGGGTGGTGCATTTTATGCTTTCCCAATATTAAAAAATGGCTTAAAGGGAACAGAATTTGTTGACCTTGCCATAAAAAATAGGGTACTTATAATACCAGGGAATGTATTTTCTGCACATGATATAGGCTTTAGAATATCATTTGCCCAAGAAGATACTATATTAAAAGAGGGGCTTGATATATTAGTCTCACTTTTGAAAAATGGATAATTTTTTCTATGAATAATAACATGAATAACAGCAATACCGATAATCAAGATAACAACAATAGAAACAGCAATACCGATAATCGAAATAACAATAATAGAAACAGCAATACCG
>CAMRBQ010000022.1 GCA_947040495.1 uncultured Spirochaetia bacterium | reverse complement strand
ATATTTTTTATAACTGACAAAATATTTTTCCAGTATAAATGCCTCAGTGCCTCATGGTGCTGGGGTGTTTTTATTTATACCCAAACACTTCAAATAAATTTCAGTAATTGGAATGTCAAGGCTTTTTAGTACAAAAAATATTGCTCCACAATTAATGCTAAGCTAAGCCACATAATAATAGCTGTGTGATAAAATCAACTGATATGAAGCCTCTTCTTATTATATCAATTAATATAGTCACTAAGTTTGCTCTCTAATTCTCACTTCGATGAAAATATAATATTTTCTATAAATTCCGTTTTTAATATTTTGTATAAAGATTCAGCCACAGCATTATCCCAAGGATTAGATTTTCTACTTAACGAACATTTAATCTTAAAAGCATGTAAGAGTTCATCAATTTGAGTATTCTTAAATTCAGAGCCTCTATCCGTATAAAAATCTGAAACTTTGATACATTTATTTTGCTAACATTATATTTATTTTTATTTGCGGTAATAATTTTTATTTTTTACCTATTATCACCGCAGCCTGCTTGAAAATATATACTTCCATTTTCAATCGCTTATTTTCTTTTTCTAGTCTTAGAAGTTTATTTTCAATTTCACTTCTGTTATCAACTGCTTTAAATGAACCTGTTTTATTATAATGCATGCACCATTTGCTAACTGTACTTTTGCAATTTTATATTCTTTTGTTAATTCAGTTAGAAAAATGTTATTCTGCTATTGAAAATTAATTAATAATATAGGCTATTAAGATATTCTTCATACTGCTCTCTAATATAATCTGCCCCTCTAATTCCAACGGAAGGAAGATGCATCGCAATTTGTGATGTATTCATAAATGGGCTGCTAAAGCGAATATATTTGTTTGTTTGATCCAAAAGAGTTTTAGAAACATCATCAGCAAAAACAAATGAATGTCTTAAACTTTTTATTATCTCTATTCTTTCTTTTTCGCTCAGGATATACTTAATAGAATTATCTGCATTAGTGATATTTTTAAGTGAATGACTACAAATTTTATTCTCAACTTGTAGACATAATTCTTCTAAATATTTCGATAAGCCAAGCACCTTATCATAATTTCCATATACATTTCCCTTGGGTGATACCATCTTAAACATAGAGAAATATGTTTTATATTGTTGTATTCCTGATATTTTATCTTTTAATTCTAACAAAATATTGTTATTGATATCTTTATTTATTGTATTAGAAATATTTTGTAGCCATTCTAAAGTTTGTGAGTAGCCGTATGGAACACTATAAACAAAAGGAGTACCAAATTTGCTATTAAGATATTCTGCCGAGGCAAGCCCCTCATAGCTTATAACAATATTAATCTGTACTGATGACATAGTAGAAATTTTATTTATGGAAGTATCAAGACAAAGCGTTGTATGTATGTCATAATCAAAACTTTCTTTCATGAGTCTTTTCAATTCTTCTATATCACATTTACTACGATAATCCCCTGTAGAACCACCTATGATATTGTATGTTTGTGGAATAATATCAATTTTTTTTTCCGTAAATTCGTTTACAAGTAGCTTGTACACTTCGTATAATCCTATACTATAGTCGCCACGCAAGCCACCATTTTCAAATGCAATTAATCTTGCATTAACTTTTTCTTGCGTATAAGCACATACACCTTTTAAATCAGTACCTATTACCGATGATGTGGATGAGGCTATAACAAAAACTACTTTTGGTGAAAAGGCTTGATCTATCTCAACAATGGCTTCTTCCAATCGTTTTACATCCCCCATAACAACATCGTCTTCACTCATATGTGTTGTAAATAAACGATTTTCATTATCAATATTTAACTTCCCAAAGAAACCAACACTATAATGAGTTGTCCCTGCTGGACCATACTCCAAAATTACGCTATCTTTTATACTCAACAAACTCCATAAAATTCCCATTCTATCTGAAGGTGTTGGAAAATATCTGCATAAACTCATTTTAATTATACTCCTATTTCAATTTCGTTACGGTAGTCAAGTGCTTCTTTGATAGAAATCAGCAATTGTTCGATAAAAAATTCTGTCGTTTCAAAACCCAACATAGAATTTGCTCTATCAGTTCTTACAATAGCCATACCTTTTTTCCTTAGACGGTCTGGATATTCATGACCCAAATATAAAAGTGGTTTTAACTCATCATATACATGCTGTAGTGGCGCTATGTTGGCAGTTTTAGTAACATAAGGATTATTTTTTTCAAGAATAATATTTTTATATAAATTATCCTCTTCTGATAAGCGTGAAAACTGAATTAATAATGGCTTCATACCTATATCAGTCATAAAAGCATTAAGTTCAAATGTATCAAAAGGTGTATTTCCATAGATATAACCTATGTCTTTTAATTTATCTATTTCATTATCTACTTTTTCTTTAGCACTTTCATATTTCTGATACAATATTTCTGGCATTTCTTTATTTAAAGTATTAAAAATTACTGTATATGCATTCATAATACGATTGGGCTCAGCCATTCTTGTAAATGCAATATAGGGTATATCAAAACGCTTTTTCATTTCTTTTGCTAGTGGTAAAGCAGTGTGATTAACTACAATATTAAGAGCTGCTTTTGGTGCAACTTCAATTTCATTTACAGTACACCCAGATGGCAACATTAAACCAACTTCAATTGATGAGTTTTTTAAAATTGAACATAACTCTGTAGTAGAAAAATTTCCCAATCGTTGTCCTAAAACATTGACACTACCATCTTTTGATTGTTCTTTCATGATATCAATGCATGCAGTTATTGTTCTTTCTACGCCCGGAATATGATCTTGGCATTTAAAATGTTCTGTATGTACTGCGAGTACTGGTATACTATATTGTTTGGTAAGTTTATCTGCCAAAGAATCCATATCATCACCAATAATTTCAATAACACAAGTTGTAACTAGAAATACACATGAAGGATTATATTCATCAATAAGTTCTTCAAATGCCATCTCTGTTTTATCTACAGAACCAAAAGTAACATCATGATTGTCTAATATAACTGAAACACATCTACCTTTAATCCCACCAAATTCTTTTGACATTGCTAAAGTTTTTGTATAATAGGCACATTCTTCTGTACCAATAAGCATAATGAGAGCATCTTTTATTCCTCTTACAGCTAAAGCCGCACCCATTAGTGGACAATGCGTCCCTGGGAAAAGATAATGTGTCAAAGATACAAGGTCCTTTACATTTTCAGTTTCTTTTAATGTTTTTAATTTTGATACAAAACTTTTTGTATTCACTATAAATATCTCCTTAAAAATAATTGTTCTAATTTTGATTTTAGTTTAACTAATTAATCAATTTAATTCTTTATATACTATAAGAGGGTGTCTTCTATTAGGTTGCATTACAATATCACAATTAACACCATATACTTCTTTCATCATCTTTGGTGTTATAACATCTAATGGGCTTCCCTCTGAATACTTTTCTCCACCTTTAAGTACAATAATCCTATCACTTACCTCTAAAGCGTGACTTAAATCATGCAGTACCATAACAATTCCCATATTAGAAGTCTGATTTAATTTTTTTATCAATCTCATCATTTCAAATTGGTGCGAAATATCTAAATATGTTGTAGGCTCATCTAAAAAAAGTATTTCAGGTTGTTGTGCTAAAACTGTTGCTATCCATACTCTTTGTGCTTCCCCACCAGAACAAGCATTTATAGATTTATTTTTCAAATCAACTATCCCTGTTATTTCCATCGCCCATTCCACAATTTTATTATCTTCATCCGTATTTTGTTCATACCACTTTTGATATGGTACTCGCCCATAGCTTACCAAATCTTTTACTTTAAAGTCTGGGGGTGCGGAATGTATTTGTGGAAGTACTGCGACTTGCTTTGCAAACTCTCGATTATGTATATTTTTTATATTTTCACCATTTAAATTAATAACTCCTTTTTTGCAATCGATAAGTCTTGTTAAGGCTTTTAGCACAGTTGACTTGCCAGAACCATTCGGGCCTATAATACTGGTTATCTGTCCTTTAAATAAATTAACATCAATATCCTTAACTACGATATAATCACCATATCCAATTTGTATAGAACTTGCTTTAATTTCCATATACTTCACCTGTCTTTTTTAGCATGTATAGAAAAAATGGACCGCCTGTAACAGCCATGACTATACCAACAGGAATTTCCATGCCTGAAATTAAAATACGTCCTATTGTATCTGCCACCAATAAAACTAATGCTCCTAAAAGTGTACAAACAGGAAGTAATGCTTTGTAGTCAGAGCCAACTAATATTCGAGCAATATGAGGAACAACCAGTCCAACAAAACCAATCATTCCAACAACAGAAACAGTAGCAGCAGCCAAAAATGCAGACACAGCAGATAAAAATACCCTACTAAGATTTACATTAACTCCCAAACTTTTTGCCATATCATCACCAAGCAAAAGAATATTTGCCTGTTTTATACAGCAAAAACCTAATACAAGACCAATTAAACTATAAATAGAAGCTGTCTGAACTTGAGACCAAGAACGCCCTGATAAACTTCCATTCATAAATGCTAACACACCTTGTAAACTATCCGAGTTTAAAATCTGTAACATAGCATTATATGCACCCAAAACAGAGTTTATAGCTACTCCCGACAGAATAATTCTAATGGGATCAATGCCACCTTTCCAAGCCATTGTATAAATTAACAGGCAAGCAAGAGCAGCGCCTACAAAAGCAAAAATAGGAATTGAAGTTGTTAGTGTAGGAAATACTAGTAATATAGTTATAGCAGCAGTACCCGCACCAGCTGAAACCCCTATTGTACCAGGGTCAGCCAGAGGATTCTTCATAACAGATTGCAAAAGAGCCCCTGCAACCGACAAAGACATTCCAACTATCAAAGCCAAAACAATTCTCGGCAGACGAAGATTTAAAAACACAATAGCCACAGGATTTTCTACTTCATAAAATATAAGATTAATAATATCTTTAATACCATACCCCGCACTACCCAATAGCAATGAGAATAATGATACTATAAAAATCAAACAAAGTAAAATTAGACAAATACCACTTACTTGTACAGCCTTTAAAAAACCCTTTTTGTTTTTACTTTGCATGATTTTTTTCCACAATATCAATTAACTGATTAATTTTATCTATAACATCAATTCCACCTGAAGTTATAAAACTAATAGGTAGGTAAAAAGTATTACCATCTTTTATAGCTTTTATTTCATTCCAATAGTTAGGGTTTTTGGCAAAATCTTCTTCCATAATTTTTTTGAACTCTTCTTGAGTTTCTGAAGCACCTACAGCAAAAAATAAATCAGGTTCATACAAAATTGCTTGCTCCATATCTAGTGGGACAAGAGGAGATTTCATGTCTGTATACACATTTTCAAATCCCATCATGTTAAGCATATTACCCAAAGTGCCACCTGAACTTTGTATGTAATGAGCAGGGGGGGAAGATTGCAAAACCATCACATATTTACCCACATTTTTATTTTTTTGTTCTTCTAAACGATTTTCTAAAACATCAAATTTGTTCATAATATTTTGTCCAGAAGGAGTGTCTTTAGCAAATGCATTTACAAGTTCTTCGGTAAGCATTTTTATAGATTCATATGAAACGACATGTCCATCATCTACATAGTAAACAGGGATATTAACATCAGTTAGAATTCTTCCATAAGTATCTTTATGACTTTTCCCAATTAAAACCAAATCAGGATTTAAAGCCACCACAGATTCAATATCAAAATTAGCATTCATAACAATCTCTAATTGTGTAGTTTTATCCAATAAATCTTTTGGCCATTTTACCACCCTTGTTGTGGGTATTCCGACCATTTCTATACCCATTTCATAGAGAGCCATAACAGGTGCATTAGCCATAGCTACAACCCTTGAAGGTTTTTCAGAAAGATTAAGTGGTTCAGTAAAACCAAAATCAATCAAATTTTTTGGATAATTTATCTCTATTTTGTTCGCCTTATCTATTTTATTTTCCACAATTTTTTTCTTACAAGATACTAAAGCAAGTAATAATATCATAATAATTAATGCTATGTATAAAACTCTATTAATATTTTTTAACACTCAAAAACTCCTTCATTAAGTAATAAATTTAATATAAACAAGTAAACTATACTGTTGTTTGACAATATGTTTTAGCAACACTAAACTCTAAAATTTTATCAGCTAATACAGAATATACCTCTTGCATATGCGAGTCTGGTACAAACTCAAATACAGTACCACCATTGTTTTCGGCAATTTGTATATCAGGGGAACGGGGTATATACGTAATAACTTCAGTATCTATTTCTTCACAAGCTTTATTGACTATCTCTACTTCATTTTCGATATTTTTGGCATTCAAAATAATACCTTTTAATTTTGCATAGCCCCGTTTCCCAAAATTTTTAATAGCTTGTGCAATATTATTTGCAGCATAAAGAGCCATCATTTCTCCCGAAGATACAATAAATACTTCAGAGGCATAGCCATCTCTTATAGGCATAGCAAAACCACCGCATACAACATCACCCAAAACATCGTAGATAACTATATCAGGTTGATATTTTTCAAATGCATCTAACTCTTCCAACTTTTCAAATGCGGATATAATACCCCTCCCCGCACAACCAATTCCAGGTGTAGGCCCACCAGATTCAACACAAAATACACCATTGTAACCTTCAAATACAATATCTGTCAGTTTTAATTCATCTCCTTTCAGTTTTAATTGTTCTAATACGGTTGGTATTTTTTCTCCACTCATTAAATTTTTTGTGGAATCTGCTTTTGGATCACAACCTATTTGCATAACCTTATAACCCTTTAATGATAAAGCTACTGATAAATTTGATGTAGTGGTTGATTTACCAATACCACCTTTCCCATAAATAGCTATTTTTCTTATCTGCTTAGACATAATTTTTTTCCTTGTAAGGTATTTTAATTTGTTGGGTCTCACTAATATATTGCTTAATATCAAACAAATATATTAGTCTATCCGAAACAATAAATTCTATTTTTATTAAAATGACATATCAAAACCAACAATAAAATGTCTTTCTGGTCTATCAGTATCACCATCATAGTCATCATCATAAACACTATTTAATAGATTTTTCACTTCAAAATATACAATGCTTTCTATATTACGATATACAATAAAGGGTGGTATCTCTTGAGCAATACGCAAGTCAAGTGAAGACATCGCGGGTGTTCTTTTTTCTGTATAAACACCACTTCGACTGTTATCCTCTTCATATTCATACCCTTGAGCAAAATAGTAGCCAGAAACTTTTAATGTAGTGCCCCATTCTTTTTTATACCAAGAAATAGAACCAGATAAAGTGTATACTGGTCTATATGGTAGATTTGGATTAAAACGCTCACCAGTTTCAGTAGAAATATACTGCTCATCTTCTGGTGAAATTTCTTTTGCTGCTAATAAATACTCAAAATTAAAGTTATAATCAAGTGTTCCAAACATTGGTATTTCAAAAACAGCATTTGCAGAAGCATTCACCCCCCAAGTATATGCTTTACCTATATTTATAGGTTTATAAACTGGTAAATTATTATAATATTCGCCAGTATTTTCATCATATGCTATAAGATTTTTTAGATCATTTCTAAATATTCCCGCTGAAAAAGCCATATTTTCCAAAGGATAAACCTCTACAGCGCCACTATATCCCCATGAACTTTCAGGTTTTAGATCTGGATTTGGTCCCGCAAAAAACCATGTATGATCAAAATAATCTCTAAAAGCAACTATAAGATCGGGGACTTTAAAACTATGCCCAACATGACCTTTTATAGCAAGCATATCAATAGGCTTTAATACAATACCAAACTCGGGAGAGACAGAATGTAAAGGAGATGTATCTGAAAAACCAGAAGCATCACGTAGATTTAATTGATAGCGTACCCCTGCTGTAATATCTATATCTACTACAGTATCTATATCTACATCACCACCAAAAAACAAAGCATGATTTTGTTGATTATAAGATTTAATATTACTTTCTTTAAAATATTCCAAATCAAAAGTATAACCGCCTTTGAATGTAAATATATCATTAAAGTAATAGGCAATAAAAATTTCATTATCATTAAATATATAATAATCTTCAATCCTCTGGTTATGAACTGTTCTATTTTCTTCATCATAACTAAAGCCCGTTGATATATTTATATCTAAACTATCTGTAGGATAAATTGAATAGCTCACATTACCCATAACTTTTTTAAACTCATTGTCATCAACAGTTGTTAGCATCTCTCTTATAGGGGACTTTTCTTGTTGATACTTTGCTGTTACTTCAAGAGAATGCATCTCAGAAATATCAATTCCTACACCACCATATACATCAAAATTAATATAATCATCTCTTTCATTTTCTATTTTATATGGGATAACTTCTCCCGGTGTAGGCAAGTTTTGTATAGTATATGGAGAAGCCCAGTTATCACCATATTCAAATGAACCACCAGCCCATGCAGAACCACCATCCCAACCATAACTTAAATTGGCATATGGTCTAACAAAATTATTATTATTATCAAGATAAAAATTATTTTTGTATGATGTTCCTAGATTCCCATGAAAGCCTTGTTGCCCAGAGCCTTTTTTAGTTTGAATATATATAACACCAGATTGGGCATCACTTCCCCATAGAAATGCACTTGCCCCTTTTATTATCTCAATTCTTTCTATAGAAGAAAGAGGTATTCTTTTTAATACGGAGATTCCACCCATACTACCATCTCTAACTCGCTGCCCATCAACAACAATCAAAAGCCTTGAGCTATCCATTCCTTGAATATATATTTGGTCACCATTTCTTCTTGAACCATGTGAATCAAGGGCTACTATACCATTTTCTCTTAGAATATCTGTAACACTCGCAGCACCATTGGCTTTCAAATCCTCTTTTGTTATTAGAGTAACATCAGCCGAAGTTTCAGATATACGCTTTGGCACTTTTGATGCAACAACTTGAATATCAATTTCCTCTCCATCCGAATCTTTTTCTTGAGAAAAGACTTGGACATTTATGTTTATGAATAATAACAAAAATAATAATATATACTTCATCTAATTCTCCATTTCTCTAACATCAAAAATTACCACTACTATCTGACATTTTATACTTAAACATATATTTTCTATTATTAAAACTCATACCAGACCCATCCGTTTCTATACCAACAGGTTGAATTTTAACATAGTTATCTCCATTGCCATCTTTGACAATAAAAATATAATCAATTCCAGTTACATAACCCATACCAGTCATCAAGAAAAAAAACAGATATGTTTCACTTGCTATCGTATCAGTGCTATTTTTTAGTGTTTTTGTAAGATAGTAGTTTAGGCTTTGATCAACCATCTGTCCATCAGAATAATTATATAAAGCATCCTCTTTCCAATCGCCCAAAAGTCCCTCTATATGATTAATACTTGTTATACTATCAAAATCAACATTCTTATAAACTTTGACACCACCTTTCCCAGCACTTCCAAGTTTACTTGCTGTTGTTCCTGAATTTGAAGAAAATCTCCAAGTAGCATCGGCTGAAGATATATGCCAATCTTTTGAATTAGCAGCCACATCTGTTTTTACACCATCTTCTGTAAATTTCATATAAATAGGTTTTTTAGAAGGTGCCAACAGAGTAATAATACCTTCTCTATCTACAATAGTATCAAAATCTGCTTTTGTTATAACATCTGCATTCATTGGGTTTTGCCCACATGAAATTAACATTATAAACATAGCCATAATAATATATAAATAATACTTTTTATTCATATTTTCTTATCCTTAATTAAATTATTTTATTTTAATATTTATTACATCATTCAGCATTCTAATATTAGAAAGAACTAATACTAGAATGATAAACAATGCTGTTTAAATCTCAAATTATTAGTTGAAAGTAAATGGGAAATCTACTTTATCTATTGTAACAACCCCCTTAGTTGCATCTGTTACTGTAACAGTATATCCACCACTATAAATACCCTTCGAATCATTTTGAGCTTTTTCAAAAGTGTGTTCTGTTTCTACTGGGTCACCCCAACTATCAGTAGTACTAGATGTTAATATCTTACCATCATTAGACCATCTATAAATAATTGGGTTTCCAATAAACTCAGGAGTGTGAGTTGCTGTTTTACCTTTTACTTGGTCTAAAAATTTAGTATAATCTTTTAACTTAAGCTCAGTTACCAAGTCGTCCCAATTTACTTCTCCCGTAGTTGTTCCCTTCACAGCATAAAACTGTTTGCCCAGAGAACCATCGCTATTAATTTCTATACCACATACAGGTCCTGGTGAAGTATACAACTTCTTTTAGAGTATAGGAAGCTAACACGCTACCATCATCTTTAATAACTTCAAGTTTATTTCCTCTATCATAAAAAAAAGTGATAAGTATATTGAGTGCTCATTAAACTACCTGTATATTCTTTATCATTTACTTTTGATAAGAATAAATCATCCCCCGCACCATTATCTGGACATATATTACATACCATTGGATCTGTGTTACCACATGCCACTGCAAACATTGCTATAATAACAAATAGTAAAAGAAACTTTAATTTTTTGTTCATTTTGCTCTCCTTATATAATAATATTTTATTGAAAAGTAAACTGCAATGCACCAGCAGTAGAAGTTAATGTCCCCCCAGTTGAACTAGTTATTTCAATTATTGTTCCATCATTATAATCAGCCTTTGAGGCAGTTTCAGCTTTTTCAAAAGTGTATGTTGTTACTGTTGGGGGCTTCTGACTCATACTAGGAATAGTAAATGTTAATATCTTACCATCATCAGACCACGCGTAATCAATTGTCATAGGCCCCATTTTTCCAGTTGCAGATTTCCCTTTTACTTTGTTTAAAAACTCTGTATCATAATTATTCTCATCTGTTGGGTCTGTATTCCCACATGCCACTGCAAGCATTGCTATAATAGCAAGCAATAAAAGAAACTTTAATTTTTTGTTCATTTTTGAACTCCTTGTATAATAATATTTTATTCTAATAAATGTTAGAAGCAACTAACATTTTATTTAAAAACGTAAGTAATATTTACTATTTAACCCCAACTATTGTTAAACAAGCAATTAAAAGAAAACAATAATAATTTAAGAAGCATGTTATGATAGATTCCTTATCTCAAAAACTAGTCCCTATTAAATGTTAGAGTAACCTAACATTAATGAAAAATAAAGTCAAATGTTTTTACTATTTTTTTTACATCCTAATATTTTACTCATACAATCTAAACGTATTAATAATATTAAATTATTATAACTTTGCCAATAGTATTATAAAAAAACAAATCAACTGTGTCTTATGTTTTTATTTCAGCAACAGGCTTATTTACACGAATATGATTTTTCCATTTATTGCTTTTATAGTATATCCATATAAGTATAGAACCACTAAGCCAAGACATTGGTATTGCAAACCATACCCCATCTACTGATTTAAATATATAAACAAATATATATGCTAGTGGTATGCGTAAAATAACTTGCCCTATAGCACTTACTATCATAGGGACAAGCGTTGCGCCAGAACCTCTGATACCTCCACTAAGCACATATGTAAATGTGGCTGCCATATAAAAAGGTGCTACCGTTTTCAAATATCTAACACTTTGATCTATTACATCTTTATCACTTGTAAATAGTAGTAATATGTATTCACAAAAAACAAACATAATAATACCTAATACAATTGAAACAGCCATCGATATGGCTAATGTAAAATTTACACCATATTTTATTCTATCAAACTTGTTTGCCCCTATATTCTGTGCAATAAAAACAGACAATGCTTGTCCAAAATTCATAGATATAGCTAAAATTATAATTTCCAAACGCATTGCAATATTATATCCAGCAACAATTACAACACCAAATCTGTTAATAAGTGCTTGTATCGCAAATGCCCCAATAGACATAAATGTTGCTTGTATTGCAGCAGGCAGACCAATAGATATTAAGTCTTTCAAAACATCTATCTTAAATTTAGAATTAAAAAAATGTATTTTTATTATTTCATTTCTAGTATTTATAATGACTATACCAAGTACAAAAACTAGAATTTGAGAAATAGTGGTAGCTAAGGCAAGCCCAACAATATTTAAATCAAATACTACAACAAATAAAATATTTAATAAGAGATTAATAATATTTGATATTACTAATAGTACTAGTGGGGTTTTTGTATCCCCCGTTGCACGTAGTGATGCCGATATTCCACTATAACCAAATAAGGCAATAATTCCAATTAATATCGTATTCATATACTTAATAGAAGAAGGCAGTATTTCATTTGGAGTTATTAATAAATATTTATGAATAGGCTCAGCTAACAAAAAAACAAATATAAAAAATAAAAAAGATGACACATAAGCCATTATCATAAATGTGTCAATAACATTTCTTATAGCATCTTTATTTCCTGCTCCATAATTTTGAGATATTAAGATATTTGCGCCTATGGATAGACCAAAAAATAAAGTAGCAGCCAATTGAATTATAGGACTATTCGCACCAACCGAAGCGAGGGCATTTACACCTATAAAACGTCCTGCTATTATTGCATCAACAATGCTATAAACTTGTTGTATAGCTGTTGCACCAAAAAGTGGTATAGTAAACTTTAGTATCCCTTTCCATGGATGCTCTTCTATTAAATATTTTTTATTATTCATTTATAAACCTTTTTATAGTGTCCCAGTTATACTCTTTTTTACCACTCTATAATATTTTTTATCAAATAAAAGTTAGATAAACTAATCTTATGCTTAAAATTAAACTCTGTTATGCCTCATCCAACTTATAATCAATAGATAAAACTATATCTAATTTATCCCCACCTTCAAAAGCTGGAAATGGCAATGAACGTTTTACTGTTTCAATAGCTGCTTTATCAAGATTTAAATATCTGGAAGGCTCTTTTACTTTTATATCTGTAGCATTGCCATTTGAATTAATAACAAAACTTACTACAACACTCCCTTCTCTCCCACGTTTCCTCTCAACAGTAGGATAATATTTATTCTTTGAAAGAAGTGCTATCACCATTCCTATATATGTTTGTTTAAACTGTATTCCAATTGCCTTAGAAATAGATTCACTATTACTGTCTTTATTTTCATCAAGAGTTTTATCTTCAAACTGTTCAATAATCTCTTCTACTTTTTTCTCTTTTATAATTTCAATTATATCATCATTAAGAACTTCTATTGGAAACTCTTTTAATTCAACTTCTATAAAATTATCATTTGCCATTGTCTGCATTTCAGAAAAAGGCATAACATTGGCACTGTGGGAATTGTTACTAGAGTCTAACACAAAAGATATAATCAAAAATAAAATTATATGAAAAACAAATACAATTAAAAATGAACTCAAAATATTTAAATTTTTAGTTTGAGGCTGTATGGCTGATTGCAACATTTTTTACCCCCGATAATTTTAATACATCCATAATCTTGACTACATTTTCAAAAGTAACACTTTTATCACAAAATAACATAACTGCCATTTCAGGATTTAATGAAACTTCACTTGATAAAATGTCCTGCATATCTTCAATTGTCATAGATTCTTTATCAAGAAATATTTGTAAATCCTCACTAACATAAACATTAAACATTTCTCTTTTACTTTTATCTTCAGTAGCAGCTACTGGAAGTTTTATTTCTATAACAGGCTTTAGAAAACTAGAACTCACCATAAAAAATATAAGTAAAATAAATATAATATCTATGAGTGATGTAATATTTATTTCCGCACTATGTTTTTTTATAGGCTTAAAAACTTTCATGTATATCTTCCTCTTTTGAACTGCCTTTGTTATATGAAGATGTATTTACAATATGAGTACTATGACAAGATTCACTTGTACAGAGTTGATTTAATATAGATACAGCAAGTGTCATATCATTACTTCTTTTTTCAATGATACGTTCAAAAACTCTAAATATAAAAAATGATGGTATTGCAACAATAAGTCCATTTGCTGTAGTTATCATAGCGACCCATATACCACTCGCAAACGAAGCAACATTAGCATCTGCACCAAGTGTAGCCATTATTTGAAAAGATTCTATAAGACCAATAACTGTACCAAGTAATCCTAGAAGCGGGGCAATATGACCAATCTGAGATAACATCCATATATGTTTATCCATATCCCCAATTAAAATAAATGCCTCACGTTCAATAGATTCATCAAATGCCTTTTCATCAAGCTCTCTGTTATCTATATAATAGTTTATTATATGCACAGATTGAGCATTTTTATATTTTGACATAGTTTTATCATGTTTAAATATAAATAGATTTTTGTTAGAAATTGCTTTTTGAAGTGTATCTTTAATTTGGTTAAAGTTAGATTTAGTGCGAATAAAATATAGCACTCTCTCTAATGTTATAGCCATAACTATAAAATAAAGTATGGCTAATATCCAACTTATTATTCCACCTTGGTCAATAAAGTTTAAAATATCTATTAAATGCTTCATCAAAATTCCTTATCAAACTCTTGTACATATAAATTATAAAATGTTAGTGCAACCTAACATTAATTAATAAAGATGTCAAGCTATTCTAACAATTTTTTTAAATATCTTGAAAAATATTTATATTAATGTTAGGTTATGCTAACATTTTATAACTACTATAAAATGTTGCAAGGAATTTAATTTATGCATAAAAAATTAATGAAAACTATTTTTATTATCTTGGGTTTTATCTCACTAGCTCTTGGTATTGCTGGTATTGTACTACCTATATTACCTACAACGCCATTTTTTATCCTTACAGTTTTTTGCTTTACTCATGGGTCAGAAAAATTTCATAATTGGTTTATTTCTACAAAATTATATAAAAAATATCTTCAATCATTTGTTACAAGTAGAGCATTAACACTTAAAACAAAATTATCAATACTAATACCTGCGAGTATAATGCTTTTAATTCCATTTGTAATTGTAGATAAGATATATATGAGAGTATTTATAATTTTACTTATAGGTTACAAATATTTTTATTTTTTCAAATTTATAAAAACAATCCAAAAAAATGTAAAATAATACAAACTATTTAATAAGTAAAAAATTATATTAATTTTCTCATAGCATTGGCACTTATAAGAGCTGTGCTTACATTATGTAGTATAGCCGCTGATGAAGGGCTTAGAAATCCTAGTATAGATGCAAATATTAATGCTGAGTTTATTGTTATAATAGAATTATTATTAAACTCTATTCTACTTAATAATCTATTACCTAATATACGTAGATCAATTAATCCATTAAGCCCATCATTTGATAATATAATATCAGCTGTTTCTTTTGCTATCTCACTACAACAATTATGCATAACAATACCCACATCTGATGCCGAAAGAGCAGGGGTATCATTAATACCATCACCAACCATGCCCACAATATTCGAAGTGTTTTTAATATTTTTAACATATTCTATTTTATCTTCGGGGAAACAATTTGCTTTATATCTATCTAGCCCAGACAGTGATGTTATATTTTTAGCAACCCTTTCACTATCGCCTGTGAGCATAACCATATTTTTTATTCCAAGATATCTAAGTTTTTCTATAACAGTTTTTGTTTCTTCTCGTATTGGATCTTCTATAGAAATTAGCCCTATAAGATTTTTCTCCACCACAAGATACAATATGCTATTACCTGTAGATTTAGTTTGCTCTATAACAGTTTTTTGATTATCATTTATTTTTATTTTTAGATGTTCAAATATAAAATGCTCACTACCTATCGCAACAGATTTTTCTTTTATCTTAGAAGATATACCATGTGCTACGATATACTCAACTTCAGCATGCTCTTCTTTGTGATTTATATTTTCTTTTTCAGCCTGCCTCACAACACTTTTTGCCAAAGAGTGAGGAAAATGTTCCTCTAAGCAAGCAGCAAGTTTAAGTATATTTTTTCGAGAGTATTTACCAAAAGGTATAATGTCAGATACTTGTGCTTCTGATTTGGTTAATGTTCCCGTTTTATCAAAAACTATAGTTTCAGCTATAGCAAAGTTTTCAAGAAACTTTCCACCCTTTACGAAGTGTCCTTTCTTGCTCGCATCACGCAAAGAAGAGAACACTGATATAGGAGCTGCAAGTTTCATTGCACATGAATAGTCAACCATAATAGTGGACGAGGCTTTCTTGATATCACCTGTAAATATATAAGTCAATATAGCCAAAAGAAAATTGTATGGAACAAAAGCATCAGCGATATTATCTGAGCGTTGTTGTGCTTGAGTTTTTAATGCATTAGAATCTGATACAATGTCTACTATTTTTGATATTTTCGTGTTATTACCAATATATTTGACAGCAATATATATCTGCCCTTCTTCTATAGTAGTGCCAGCATAAACACTTCGTCCATCGAATGCCTCTTGTGGTTTGCTTTCCCCTGTAAGAGTAGATTCATTTATCATCGCCTTGCCACTAACTATCTCACCATCTACTGATATTTTTTCACCTGCTCTAACTATAATAATATCATCTTTTATTAATGAGCTCAGATCTACACTAAACTCTTGATTGTCTTTAACTAATTGTGCTGTATCACTTTGCAACATCAGAGAATCTTTAAGATTATTTACTGATATTTTTTAGCATAATCTTCTAATACTTCAGAAACATCAAGAAGGAAAGCAATGTTACTTGCAGAACTATAATCATTATTTAATATTGAAATAGTTAGAGAAGTTGCATCAATAGTTTCAGATTGTAGTTTTTTTGTCTGTCTAAATTTTTCTAAAGCAAGTTTTACTCTATACACAGCTTTTATTATAGTAATAGCATGTCTTATATGAATTGGTAATAATTTTTTAAAAAAATGAGATAATAACATAATTGTTAGTTTACTAAAAAGAGTTAATCGATGTTCTTCTTCAGTTGTCGATTTTAATATTGCTTTATCATGCATGTACTTGTCCTCAATATTTAATATCAAAGATAAAACATCATTTTCATTTATATTATTATAGCAAACTAAAATACTACAAGTCAAACTATTAATAAATACACTTTCTATACCATTTTGTATGATAAGCATATTTTTTAATACTATAACCTGTTTATTATCTAGTGTGTATTTAGGATATTTAAAACGTACCCTATTCGGTAAACTATGAACTATAGATAACTGCAAAATTAATAATCCATTTATATTTTACTTTTGAGCTTTTTTATTTTCAACTTTTCCCTCAGCTACCATATCATCTGCTGCTTCTTTAGCAGACTCTAATACAGCCATAGCTTCATTTTGCAATATCATGCCTTTGCCAATAAGTTTGACACAGGATTTACGAAATTTTTCAGATTTTAATGCCGTCATAAGAGTAGCACCCACAACTGAACCTAAAGCAAAAATGGTTAACTTTTTATTAAATATCATTCAGAAACTCCTTAATAATTATTTATTATAGTAGACTAATATTGTAGCAACTAAAATAAAAAATATAAACTACAAAAATAATAAGAGCTGCTAATTATTTTACGACTGTTTACTAACTAAGTATTTCAGTAATTTATTGTTATCCACTAATTTTATAATAGTTGTTGTATCTGATTTATTAATTTTTTTTGATATTGTTCTACATCTATCAAATAAACTAAAAGTTTTTAATGCCCTTTCTTCATTATGATATACTTTCCAACATCCTGTACATATGCTATTTTTTCCTTTATCTTTTATAAAACATAAAACATCACAAATAGGATAACCTAAAAAAACACCTATTTCATGAGGAAAATCTTCTGATGATTTTATTTTATTTTTTAATGTCGACATACAATCATCTATTTTATTTGTTTTGTATCCATACTCGCATAAAATATTTTTTACTTTCTTTTGATTTAGAATATTCATAAGTCTTTTTTTTCTATACACATATATTAAAGCCCTTCTATCTGTAATATTTAATATTTCTATATGTATTGATTTTTCATTTAAAAATTTATTCCAAAAAGAAATAGTGTCATCTAAATCTTGTTTTGAAATATACGAATAGCTAAACATATTGGCTACTTTTAATCCCAATAATGTAGGGAAACAATAATCTTTTAATAAACTATTAAACATATTTTAGACTTCCTTTTGTTATAAGTGTTAGTTAGGTCTAACACTTTACATTATATTAAAAATAATATCAATTATTTTGTAATACAATTTCTATTTTTACTAAAAATAATTGACTTTTTATTATTTAAGTGTTAGTCTAGGCTAACACTTAAATAATAAATTGTTTTTTATACTAAATATTAGTATTGTATAACTTTTATGTAAAAGGCAATTTATATAGGATTTATTTTAAAAATAAAAAATTAAAAGGATTTTAATTATGAAAACATGTATTTTTTATGGGAGTTCTACTGGAGTAACAGAGGGCATTGCAAACAGAGTATCAAAATTATTAAGTTGTAATATTTTAAAATGTTCAGAAATAGAGAAGGCCAAAGACTATGATTTAGTTATATTAGCTACCTCTACATGGGGAGATGGAGATTTGCAAGGTGATTGGGATAATGCTTTGGATAAAATGAAAAATGTTGATCTCAATGGAAAGAAAATAGCATTGATTGGTATTGGTGACCAAGATGGTTATGCTGATACTTTTGTGAATGGAATAAAAACTCTACATGATGTTGCAAAAAACAAAGGGGCTACATTAATAGGGACTACTTCAACAAATGGATACTCCTTTAGCGATTCTACTGCTATAGAAAATGGAATGTTTTTAGGCTTAGTGATAGATAAAAATAATCAAAGCGATTTGACTGATGATAGAATTAAAAATTGGATAGATAGTTTGCAATAAATTTGTAAATATATATTTCTAACAATATTAACTTTGATGATGTGGAGGGGAAGTGAAAAATAAATATTTGATTAATAGGCTCTTTGTATTTGCTGGTGCATATAAATATTTAACTATATTTGGAATGATATTATCAGCAATTAGTTCAGCATTGCTTTTAGCACCTATTTTATTTATATGGCAGGGGCTTGCTGAAGTATTTAATATGTATCCAAACGTTACAATGACAAAGGGTCTTATAAAATATGCTTGGTTTGCAGTTGGGCTACAATAGTAGCTATGCTTGTTTACTTTTTGGCTCTAGTATGTACGCATTTGTCAGCATTTAGAATAGCAAGAAATATGCGTTATAAATCGATAACACATTTAATGAATCTACCATTAGGATATTTTAATCAATCAGGTAGTGGGCGTATTATAGATGGTGCTGCCTCCTCTACCGAAACATATTTAGCCCATCAACTACCAGACCTTGTAGGTGCATTTACAACCCCTATTGTTGTTTTAGTTTTACTTTTGTATTTGATTGGAAGATAGGACTTATAAGCCTTATACCAACAATATTAACTATCATTACAGTATTTATAATATTTGGACAAAGTCGCTCGGATATGATGAAAAAATATCAGACCAAGCTTGAAAATATGAATAATGAAGCCACCGAATATATAAGAGGAATACCTGTTGTAAAGGCTTTTGGGCAAAGTGTTTTTTCATTTAAAAAATTTCACAAGTCTATTATAGACTATAAAGAATTTGTAATAGAGTATACTTACTCAATGAGAAAATTTATGGTGTTAGCATTATCCTTTGCAAATATTACACCAATAGTCTTATCTTTTGCAGGTATTTTACTTATAGTTGCTCAATCAGAGCCAAAATATTTTTTACTCAATTTTTTATTCTATGTATTGTTTACTCCAATATGTACCACAATGGTTATTAAAATCATGTTTACTAGTCAAAACACTATGCTGGCAGATGATGCTATAAATCGTGTTGAGAAATTATTAAACGAAAAGCCGCTTCAATCAAAAAAAGAATTAGAGTTCCCTTCAAGTTTTGATATCAAATTTGAAAGTGTATCATTTAAATATCCAAATGCACAAAATAATGCTATTGATAATATTAATTTGAATATCAAGCAAGGTAGTACAATTGCACTTGTTGGACCTTCAGGTGGTGGTAAGTCTACCATAGCCATGCTGATTGCAAGATTTGCAGATACTTCTAGTGGGAGTATAAAAATTGGAGGTATTGATGTTAGAGATATAAAAGAGAGTGAGCTTATGAAAAATATTTCTTTTGTTTTTCAGAATACTAATCTCTACAAAGAAA
Organism: uncultured Spirochaetia bacterium; assembly: GCA_947040495.1. Taxonomy (GTDB): domain Bacteria; phylum Spirochaetota; class Brachyspiria; order Brachyspirales; family Brachyspiraceae; genus CAMRBQ01. The sequence continues at coordinate 5,714 of CAMRBQ010000022.1, read as the reverse complement.
GTATTTTAGATAATATTAGAGAAGGAAATCCTAACGCTACCGTAGAAGAAGTTACACAAGCATTAAAACTTGCTCGCTGCGAAGATATTATTACAAAACTTCCAGATGGAATAAATACAGTGGTAGGTACAAAAGGTATATTTTTATCAGGCGGACAGGCTCAACGTATTGCTATTGCTCGTGCTATATTAAAAGATGCACCTATAATACTTTTGGATGAGGCAACTGCTTTTACAGACCCTGAAAATGAACATGAAATACAACTTGCATTCAAAGAACTAGCCAAAGGCAAAACTGTTCTTATGATAGCACATAGATTATCTAGCACACAAAATGCGGATAATATTTATTTAGTTAAAAATGGTAATATTGTAGAATAAGGTACACATAAAGAACTGTTAAAAGAAAAAGGGGAATATAATTCTATGTGGAGTGAATATCAAAAGGCATTTATAATGGAAAGAAGAAGGGGAAGTATTATGAAAAATTATCTTAAAAAATATTTGCATTAGATGATAAAGGGGCAAAAGATTTAAGTCATGCTAGCATGTTAACAGTTCTTATAAATATCATTGTGATAGCTATAAATGTCCCACTATATTTATTTTTACACAATACTGTTTTGCCAGTATTAAATAATATTGCACCAGATTATAAAACTTCGTTATATATATTGTATTCTTTGGTACTATTTATTATACTGATAGTCGCTAATTATTTTCAATTTAATGCTTGTTATGTATCTGCTTATGATGTAAGTGCTAATAAACGAATAAGCATAGCTGAAACTTTAAGAAGGCTGCCTCTATCATTTTTTAGTAAAAAAGATTTATCAGATGTTGCAACGATTATAATGAATGACACGACTATGCTTGAAACGGCATTTTCTCATTTTGTACCTCAGCTTATAGGTGCTCTTATCTCTACAACTATTATAGGTATATCGCTACTTGTTTTTAATTTCAAAATGGGACTTTCTATATTTTGGGTTGTCCCTGTATCTTTCTTTTTGGTGATTGCAACAAGGAAATTACAAGATAGTTCGGGAATAAAAAGTAAATCTATACAACTATCTTACTTAGATAAAATACAGGAATGTATTGAAAATGTAGCTGATATTAAATCTAACAATCGTAAAGAAAATCACTTGTTCGTTATGAAAGATAGATTAGAAAAATTTGAAAATGCCTCGATAAAATCAGAGCTTGTAGTTGGTATTCTTGTGAGCTTAGCCCAAATGATACTTAAGCTCGGCATAGGTACTTCTATGATTCTTGGTATCTATTTAGTTGCAAATGGGGATATAAATGTTTTGTTCTTTTTATTTTTCCTGATGCTTGTAACAAGAGTTTTTGAGCCTTTATCTTTAGCACTTATTAATTTGGCTGCTATGTATATATCACTATTAAGTGTTAACCGCATGAAAGAATTGGAAAACACAAAAATACAAACTGGCAGAGAATCTATGAGCAACAACGGCTATGATATTGAATTTTCTAATGTTAGCTTTTCATATCATACCAATGAAACTGTTTTAGATAATATTTCATTTGTTGCAAAACAAGGCGAAGTAACTGCTTTAATAGGTCCTTCAGGTGGCGGGAAATCTACAGCTGTTAAACTTGCCTCAAGGTTTTGGGATATAGATAGTGGTAGTATTACTATTGGTGGAGAAAATATTAGTGAGATAGATCCAGAAACTTTACTCAAAAATATTTCAATAGTATTTCAAGATGTTATACTTTTTGATAATACTATAATAGAAAACATACACATTGGTAGAAAATCAGCAACTGATGATGAGGTTATAGAAGTAGCAAAGAAATCCTCTTGTCATAATTATATTATGGCTTTACCCAAAGGATACGATACTTTGATTGGTGAAAATGGATGTACTCTATCAGGTGGTGAAAGACAGAGATTATCTATTGCTCGTGCTTTATTAAAAGATGCACCTATTGTTTTATTAGATGAGGCAACGTCATCTCTTGATGTAAAAAATGAAATAGCAGTACAACAAGCTATCGCAAATCTTACAAAAAATAAAACAGTTATAATAGTAGCTCATCGTATGCGTACAATTATAGGGGCTAACAAAATTGTTTTATTAAAAGAGGGTGAAATTTCTCAAATGGGTGTTCATGAGTATCTCATAAAACAAAAAGGCGATTATGCTAATATGATAGATCTTCAAATGGAAACTATTAATTGGCAACTTATATAAAGTAGTATTCAGTATAGTATTATTTTTTGTATGATACAGCATCATGTAATAGTTGTACTTGCTTGTGCTCTGCCATTTTATGTAAGAAGCTATATACGATAAATAATAAAATTAATATTATGAGCATATATATCCAAACTTTTAAGATATATTTTTGTGATATAGAAAAGAGCAATGATGCTATACTCAAAAGCAATCCAAATATTAACATAAGCGTAAATCTTGATTATATACAGGAACGTGTAAAATAGGCAAGTTACAAATCACATTGATAAATGGATGTCAAAACAAAAAATCTAAATATATGGATGCAATCGCAAATATATGAATTTAAAAAGAAGTATGGGCTACTGGAAATAAACAAATTAATGTGAATAGCCTCGCAGGGCATAAATGTTATCTCGGTTTTGATTTGTCAACAAGGCATAATATTACCACTTGCTCATTATGTTTTATTGATGATGAAAATAATAAGCACCTAATACTTTTTCGCATTAAGTGCTTATAGAATATATCTTATGTAGAAATATTAGTGCTTATATCCACATTTAGGACAGACAGCATTTTCATTTAGTGATATGCCACAAAGAGGACAACGGTCAATATTATTTTTTGTTTCAAACTCAGAAGAAGCTTTATTTACACCGCTTGTAAAAGTAATCTTAGCAATATTAAGTTGATCTTTTAGTAGATCATAAACAATTTTTATCATCCCTTCAACTGTCATAGTCTCTTTTGTAACAACCAAACGACAATCAGGATATGCTGTTGCAAGCTCTGTTTTAAAAGCTTCACCTTTCATTTGGTTTTGAGGTGTACCATCTTTTATACCTGTTTCCTCATAAACTTTAAGTATTGCCGGTAGTAGAGGGTCATCTTCTCGCAAAATTAGTGCATGGTCAAAGTTTTTTAGAATTTCCCAAGCTGTTTTTTGAATTTCGTTACAAGGGAAAACCATGTTAACACCTGTGTTAACAGAGTCTTCTACCTCAATAGTTAAAATTCCTGTATGCCCATGCAGATATTGTGCTTCGCCTTTAAATCCATAAAATCTGTGTGCATATTGCACATCCAATTTTGTAATACTTCGCATAGTTATTTTCCTTATAAATTTTATTATTTACGGGTTTTATTCCCCCGTATGGGCCTTAATTTAATCTTTGACACTGAATGCGGATAATACTAAATATAATCTGATTACTACTAAAATTAAAACTCAATATTTTCCAATAGGTAAAATATTTTATGTAATAATGTTTAAAATAGCTATTGGGTAAAACAGAAATCCATTTACAATAGATATCTATTAAGCATTATTACTAATAAGTAGTATATACTTTTTGATAAAAGAATCAAGAAAATTCTTATTTTTTATTACTAAGAGGATGGTGATATAAAATATTAAAAATAGAGTGTATAAAAAATATTATATTTTCATCGAAGTGGCAATTCGAAAGAAAACTTACTAACTATATCAATTGGTATAATAAGAAAAGGCTTCATAGCAGTTTGGAATATATCGCACAGCTATTATTATGTGTATTATCTTAGCATTAATTGTAGACGAATATTTTTTATACTAAAAAGCCTTCCGTTCCAATTTTATTATAACATATTTCCAAAACCCATTTTTATTAAATTGTTTTTTGAAATTGAGAGTGACTCATAAACATCCCTACCATAAGTATCATCTTGTTCTATTAGCATAAAGTTTGCTCCAGATTCAAGGCCTGCTTTTATTATGTTAGGGAAATCTAAAGAACCTTCACCTACTTCTGCAAAACGTACAACATCAGTAAATGCTCTAAACATAGCAGGAAAATCGTTAGCCATGTCAACATTTTCAAAATTGGGTTCTACTATTTTATAATCTTTTAGATGAAGTAATTCCAGTTTACCTTTATAAGTTTTTATGAAATCAACAGGGTTTTCTCCGCCTCTTTGTATCCAATGTGTATCAAGTTCAAAGCCAAGTTTGTTTGTATTATCACGAAGAATATCAAGTAAGTATTTACCATCATATTTTACAAACTCAACATGATGATTATGATAGTAAAGTTTTATTCCATAGGCTTCTAGTTTTTCAGCATATGCTTCACACTTTTTAGCAAAAGCAATACTTTTTTCTAAAGAACCTAAACTTCCAAATGGCATCATCCCTATTCTTAGATAATTACAGTTTAATATTTTTGCATCAGAAACTATTTTATCGAAATGAGTATCAAGTGTTTCGATTCCTGGTATCATAGACTCAACAGCAGCGCTAAGGGCAGCAATGCTAATCCCAAACTCATCGCAAGATTTTTTTATTTCACTTACATTTTCTGCACTCATATCAACTTGAGATACTTCAACGCAAGAAAAGCCTATTTCATGAAGTTTTTTAAGTACATTATAAACTCCATCTTTTTTAATATATTCTCTAAGTACCATCATTTGAACACCTATTTTAGCCATAGTTGTTACTCTCCTTATTGTATAATTATTTTTTTGTAATACTTATTGTATTATTTATTCTAAAATGTCTCACATTAAATTATAACGTAAATTATAATTGTACCTCCAGTTTTTGTTCACTTGATTTTACAATAGCCTCTATAATTTTTAAAGAATAAGCACCATCTTTGACACTTATATAATCATTAGTATTATTTATAATGGCGTTATAAAAAGTATCAATTGCAATAGCATGACTCGCTCCATAATAACACTTAGAACCCTCTAATTTTTGATCTTCGCATAAAAGTGTTGCCTCAGTAGAGTTTATATCATATTTGTAAAGCTTATTATCATATATTTTAAAAAAAGCATTTTCAAAAATAACTTCAATTTCAATACTAGAATTATTGGTATATCCTATAGTAGCAAAATACATACTTGTAGCATCACTATTTTTATATTTAAAATGAGCCATCACTGTGTCTTCTATTTCAGTTTGTTCTAAAGTAAAGTTTGCAACTTTTGCTTTGACACTTTCAAAATATTTGCATGTGATATAACTTAGCAAATCAAGTGTATGAATACTTTGATTCATCATAACACCACCACCTGCTAAAGCCATTATCCCACGCCAAGGAGCAGCATTATAATAATCTATAGTTCTACTCCATGTAACAATACCTTTTGAACCTAAAAATTTGCCATATTTACCACTTTGTAAAATAGACTTTATCTCTATGCTTGTAGTGTTGTATCTATTTTGAAGGCATACTCCAATTTTAATGTTATATTTTTTTTCTATGTCAAATGTTCTAGTCGCCTCTTCATAGTTTAGTACCAAAGGCTTTTCTGTAAAAATATTTATACCATGCTCGGCACATTTCAATATGATAGGTAAATGTAAATAATGAGGCAGACATATGTGCACACAATCAATGTTTTGCTTAGTGAACATGACCTCTACATCAGTATAAAAGTTTATTCCTCCATATATGGATTTTTTACTTTCATCAATATCACAAACAGCAACAATTTTTGCTAATTTACTTTT
>CAMRBQ010000021.1 GCA_947040495.1 uncultured Spirochaetia bacterium | reverse complement strand
CATGCTGGAGGTATAAGAAGTGAGGATGCAGGCATGAGTAACGAGAAAACGGGTGCGAAACCCGTTCGCCGCAAACCCAAGGTTTCCTCGGTAAAGCTAATCTTCCGTGGGTTAGTCGGCCCCTAAGGCGAGACCGAAAGGTGTAGCCGATGGGAAACAGGTAAATATTCCTGTACTGCCGTATGTTTCGATGGGATGACACAGATTGTTTGCGTACGCGAGGCTTTGGTATGCTTCGTCGAACAGTTTAGGCTGATGGTGAGTCAAATGCTTACCGTCGTTAAGGCTGAGGCTGGATAGTGACTGGGCTTTAGGGTTCAGGAAGTTGCGTGAGCTATGCTGTCAAGAAATAATCCCTAAGGTTAGGCATATGGTAACCGTACCGCAAACCGACACAGGTGGGTGAGATGAGTATTCTAAGGCGCTCGAGATAATCTTCCCTAAGGAACTCTGCAAATTAGTCTTGTAACTTCGGAAAAAGAGACGCCCGAATCTCGTAAGCAATTATGGGATGAGGGTCGCAGTGAAAAGGCCTGGCCGACTGTTTAGCAAAAACACAGATCTCTGCCAACATGTAAATGAAAGTATAGGGATTGACACCTGCCCAGTGCTGGAAGGTTAAAAGGAGAGGCTAGCGTAAGCGAACCTTCGAATTGAAGCCCCAGTAAACGGCGGCCGTAACTATGACGGTCCTAAGGTAGCGAAATTCCTTGTCGGGTAAGTTCCGACCTGCACGAATGGTGTAACGATCCGGGCACTGTCTCGGGGAAGAACTCGGTGAAATTGAATTATCAGTGAAGATGCTGATTACCCGCAACAGGACGGAAAGACCCCGTGAACCTTTACTATAACTTGGCATTGAGTTTGGTTCTGTAATGTGTAGAATAGATGGGAGACTTTGAAGTGAGGGCGCCAGCCTTCATGGAGTCATCGTTGAAATACCATCCTTTACAGAACGAGATTCTAACAAACAGCCGTCATCCGGCGTTTGGACATTGCCAGGCGGGTAGTTTGACTGGGGCGGTCGCCTCCTAAAGAGTAACGGAGGCGTGCAAAGGTCACCTCAAACCGAATAGAAATCGGTAGTAGAGTATAAAGGCATAAGGTGGCTTGACTGCAACACCGACAGGTGGAGCAGGTACGAAAGTAGGTCTTAGTGATCCGGTGGTCCCGAGTGGAAGGGCCATCGCTCAACGGACAAAAGGTACTCCGGGGATAACAGGCTTATCTCCCCCAAGAGTTCATATCGACGGGGAGGTTTGGCACCTCGATGTCGGCTCATCGCATCCTGGGGCTGGAGCAGGTCCCAAGGGTTTGGCTGTTCGCCAATTAAAGCGGTACGCGAGCTGGGTTCAGAACGTCGTGAGACAGTTTGGTCCCTATCCGTTGTGGGCGTTGGAAAATTGAGAAGAGTCATTCTTAGTACGAGAGGACCGGAATGAACATACCGCTGGTGTGTCTGTTGTTCTACCAAGAGCATCGCAGAGTAGCTATGTATGGACGGGATAACCGCTGAAAGCATATAAGTGGGAAGCCTCCTTCAAGATTAATTTTCCCTATGAGTTTCGTTGGAGACTACGACGTTGATAGACTGCAGGTGTAAGCATGGTAACATGTTCAGCCGAGCAGCACTAATCAAACCATCGACTTGACCATATTATCTTTCTCTTCATTAGAAGTGTGAAAGGTAGGTTAATAGTAACGAGACTATTTAATAAACGATTTTGTTATTAAAAATCGACGCTCTTATATATTTATCAAAGTACGAATAGTTCTTTTAATTTGTAACATTAATGTTGAAAGACATTTTGTTTTTCGGTGACCATAGAGAAAGTGATACACCCGTTCCCATTCCGAACACGGCAGTTAAGCCTTTCATCGTCGATGGTACTACAAGGGTAGCCTTATGGGAGAGTAGAACGTTGCCGGAATTTATATGAGAGCCTCGCCGTAATTGGTGGGGCTTTGTTATTTAACAGTTTTTTTATGAACTTGAGTATCAACCAGCATATTTAGCAACTTCAAAAGCTGTTGATTTTGGTTTTCTGATTCTGATGATAAAATTACTGATGTTGTTGCTACATATAAAGTAAAAAAAGATGATAAGTTATGGATAAAAACAGGTGAAAATATAGTTGAATTAAAAGCAGAGAATAATTCATTTTCAGATAAAAGAGGCTTTTACCTTTTATTTATTATGATATAACATCTGTCGATTTTTCAAAAGAGCTTGTCTCATTTATTAGGACAGAAATAAAATATGCTCAAACAAAAGGCGAATTAAATGCTGAAATTAAAAAATCATCGGCTAAAAAATTTAAAAAAGAATATATCAATTTTGAAAAAAAATTAAATTAAATTAGTTTTTTATTAAAACAATATATATTTAGTATAAAAAAAATAGGAGATATTATGCAAACGTTTAATTACAAACCCAAAAGTGATATAAAAACACTTTTAAAGAATTACTGGCCTGTAGTCGTATCTGTTGGTTTAGCCATTTGGTTTATATTACAACCTGCTGGTATTAGGCTTTTTAGAATAGTAAGGATACCTTATCCTCTAAGTGCTATAATTCTAAGTGTAATCGCTATAGCTGTAATAATATATTATGTACTTGTAAAAATGCCTCGTCTTAAAAGAGACATTTTGCATTCTAAGCCAATTACTATTGAAAATGGTATTGTGAAATATACAAAAACAAAAGGTGGTCTTCCTAAGGATATAACTTTTAATTTAAGTGATGTGGAAGTATATCATGTTGATGATGATGACGATGAATTTTCTATGACTGCGGGTGAAGAAGACATTACTTTTTATGCGAACTATTTTGATGATGATACTAAATATCAAGAGTTCAAAAGACTTTTAGGTGTTGTTAATAAATAATAATTTATTTTTTATTATATTAGTTAAAGCCCTATTGCCTTCAAAGCAGTGGGGCTTTGTTATTTAACTCTAAAAAATCTACTTTTTTATTGATGTTTTTTTTGCTTATGATAAGATTTATATTATGATAAAAGGTTTAAATATATACAACATACTAAGAAAAATTTAACATATAGAAGATATTCTACTCTTACATAACAATAGATATAGGTTAAAATTAGTATTATTTACAAAAGGATAAAATGAAAAAAACAATATTGCCTTTTTTAATCGCTATATTATGTTTGTTATGTATTATATTTATCATTGGCAAATTGGATATAAATATATCAAAATTAGAAAAACAGATAGATAAAATAGAACAAGAGTATCCTAACTTACAAAAACTAGAGCGTGATGAAGACAAAAAGCAATGGCTAAAAAATAGAATAACAAAATTGAGAAAGCATGTTGGCGGTGAGCGTGAACAGCTAAGAAAAGAAATAAATGATACAAATAAAAATATAGAATTTATAATTGATAATATTAAAAATACTAGCGATGATATAAATAAAATAAGTAATAAAATAATCATTATAGCTAGCAATATGAGCAATACCAGTAATGAAATAAAAACTACAGCTAATGAGATAATTACTAATAGTAGCAAGATAATTGAAATGAATACTGCCATAAAAGAGGTCGAAATTAATTTAATCACTCTAAATACTGTAAGTGTTTTAAGTAAAAATATAGATAGTGAGTTAATTATTATAAATAATAATATAACTAAAGTAGAAGAAGCAGGTTTGTCTAGTAACTTATTGGATTTGGCAATTGGTTTTATTAATGAGAGTGATAAAGAGAGAGTAAGAAAATTAAAATTTGAAAATAAAAAATCAATTGAAAAATTCAGTATATTAAAAATTGAACTAAATAAATTAAAGCCTATATTTGAAGAGATGGAAAATATGGAAATTAAATTAGAATTTTTTGATGAGCATTTAGATGAAATAGATTTAATTGAAAATAAAGTAGACAAAATTAATGAGAATCTATTTAAAAAAATTCTTAGATACTTATAAGAATAATAAAACATGATATTAGGAATAAATTTATGAACAATGCTAATTCGCCAAAAAAAATAAAAGATGTAAATGTTGAAAGAGTAAATACTAATACTTCCATAGGAATAAAGCCTTGGATACCGCTTATATTAGCCGTTTTATATGCTATATCTCCAATCGATTTCGTTCCAGATACAATTCCAATAGCGGGTTGGTTTGAAGATGCTTTATTTGTTGTTGTTGCAGGATTAAATGGAATAGAAAAATCTATGCTTACTAATAATAAAACATTACAAAATATTATAAAATTTATTAAATGGGGCTTATTAATATTTGGGATAATAGTTATAGTTTTGTTAATATTAATAGTAGTTCTTATAGTGAAGGACTAGATATTATTGCTTGCTTTATAAGGCGTAGATATATTTCTTCCTTTTTTATTATTAGTTTCTAAAACACATTGAAAATATGTTTTTAATGTATATATTATATTGTATATGTTTAGTTTTTTAAAAAATCATAGTACAGAATCTCGAAGAACACTCATACTTCATGGGCCGATATTAAGATCACTTGTTGTTTTGTCTATACCAACATTACTGATGGGTGTAGTATTATCGGTTATACCTCTTATTGATAGCTATTTTATAAATAAAACCGCGGGTACAATAATCGCAAGTAGCGTTACATTTAGCCAACCAATAATAGTTATGGTTACAGCATTATCTCAAGGGCTTGGTATAGCCGCAACAGCAATTATAGGACAGCATAATGGTTTGGGCAATTTTAATAAGGCAAAAAAAATATCTGTACAGATTGTTGCATTTGCTGCCATTGTTGGACTAATTGTTTCACCATCTCTACCTTTGATAGGATATGCTATATCGAGGCATTTAATAGCAGATATTAGAAGCAATGTATTTCTTTATCTCTCTCTTTCTAGCTTTTATATGCCATTTATGTTTTTGGCAGCGATATATAATGGGATAAAAAATGCCAATGGTAAACCAGAGGCTGCTTTTATTCGTATGCTTATAATGCTTATATTAAAAATTATATTTAATATACTTTTTCTTTATGTATTAGATTGGTCTATTATTGGCTCTGTAGTTTCTAGCGTTTGTGTCTATACCATAGTTACAGCATGGATGTATCATGATTTATTTATAAAAGATAGTGATGATAAATTATCGCTAAAATCTTTTAAATTTGATTTTGATATTTTAAAAGAGGTTACTCTTATTGGTATTCCATCGATGATAAATATATTTCTTGTAAACTTTGGTTTTTATCTAATCAATATGGAAGTCGAAAAATATGGGGCTGTTGTTCTTAATGGTCAGGGTATTGCAAATAGTATAAATGCAGTATGTTTTAATCTTCCATCATCTTTTGCAGCAGCTGTGACTACTATTGTTAGTATGAATATAGGGGCAAATTATGTAGAAAAGGCTAAAAAATCATGCCTTGTCGGCTGTATTTTAGGTTTTACAACAGGCATTTTACTTACTGTTATTATTCTACCAGTTTCACAACCACTCATAGAATTTATTACTAAGGAGCCTGATGTTGTAAATGTAGCAAATAGTGCCTTACATATATTCACATATTCTGTTCCAGGATTTGCTATTTGTATGATTATTCAAGGTGCTTTGATTGGGCTTGGTAGAACAAATTTAACATTATTCTTGGGTATATTACGTATTTGGGCTTTCAGATATTTATTCATAATGCTTACATCGAAGTATTTATCATATTATTCTGTATTTTGGGGCAATTTATTTTCTAATTATATGGCTGCAATAATTGCTATTATTATTATCGTTAGAATTAAATGGGAATCTCATATAAATATAAAGGATGCAAGTAATTTATTACTTAAGTTTAATAATTGGTTCAAAAAAGGCAAAGTCCGTGTTTTCAAAGATAAAAAATCGTCTAAAAATAAAAATAAAAAGATAAAGAATAAGAAAATTAATATATCTAAAGATGAAAATAATAAAAAACATCCATAGTATTTTATTTCAAAATTTCTTGACAAATGTGTGTATTTAGTTTTATATATGTGTTATTAGTATAGTTATAATGAAATTATAAATATTAAAAAATGGTGGCGAATAAAATAGATGATAAGAATAGAAAACCTTCATAAACATTTTGGAAAACTAGAGGTCTTAAATGGCATAACAGAAACTATAACTGTAGGCGAGGTTATCTCAGTTATAGGGCCATCGGGCAGTGGCAAAAGTACATTTCTAAGATGTATTAATATGCTTGAAGTGCCAACCGAAGGCGATATTTATATTTTGGGTACAAAGGTTAATGATAAAAAAACAAATATAAATCAAATACGACAAAAGGTGGGCATGGTATTTCAAAATTTTAATTTATTCCCACATAAAACTACGCTTGAGAATCTTACATTAGCCCCAATAAAAATACTTGGCATGTCTTCTGATATGGCGAAAAAAAATGCTATGTCATTACTTGAGCAGGTCGGTCTTGCAAATAAAGCGGATGTGCATCCTTCTAAATTATCTGGTGGACAAAAGCAGCGTGTTGCTATTGCTCGTGCCCTTGCGATGAATCCAATTGCTATATTATTTGATGAGCCGACTTCTTCGTTAGACCCTGAGATGGTTGGCGAGGTTTTGGATGTCATGAAAAATCTTGTAAAAAATGGTATGACTATGATAGTTGTAACGCATGAGATGAGTTTTGCTCGCGAGGTTAGTGATAAAGTATTTTTTATGGACCATGGTAAGATATTAGAATCGGGATGCCCAAAAGATATATTTGATAATCCAAAGCATTCTAGAACAAAAGAATTTTTAAGCAAAGTTCTCTAGACACGCATGTCGTTTTAGTTGCACATTTAAATGCATCATAGCATGGAAATATATTTGACTTGCTGTAACAAAAATAATTATTAAAACAACAGGCTTAACTAAAATTGAAATGATAAAATGCATTTAATGGTGCAACTTAAGCCTATGCAGTAGTTAGTAAGAGTGTGGAAATCTTTTTAATGTTTTATATGGCTGTCTTAGTTTATTCGCATTTTTTATATTGCTATACCAATCATTATAATTGAAGCCTTTAATTTCATTCATTATAGAATTAGGCTCACTCTCTACGATATCATAGCCTGCAAGCATCATCGCGAGTGTTTGCACCATATAATAACTAAATATATCTGTTTGCTTATCAATATCGATTTTTGTTCTTATCGAATTAAATAGGCTATCATTGCTTAGAAGTGGGTATGTACTAATAACAGTAGCTACATTCAAATCTCTTTTATCATTACTTGCGATGATTCTATCTATAAAACCATAATCAGCTATTCCCTTAACATTCATCATCTTATTAAAAGAAACTATAGGCATATTGACAATGATAATATCAGCACTTCTATAGTTAGCACAAACCATCCGCCAATAAAATTCTCTATTTATGAATGGGTATTTTTTTTGGAATAATTGTTCTCTGTTTGGCAATTTCATATTAAGTATTGATTTAATATTATTCAAATTTCTTTTTGAAATTTTATTTACTATTTCTATTGTATTTGTGCTATTAAATAAGTAGTAAAGCCTATCAGGCTCTTCTTTTGATAATATAGTTTTTATTAAATAATTTATTTCACTATTTTTGATATTAAATATATTTAAGTGGCTATTTTTTAATCTAGTTTCATTTGTTTTTAATATTAATTTTGCGGAATTATAAAAATCTTTTTCACTTATACCTAAAGAGATGTTAAATCCAACATTATATCCTGTTATTTCTTTGGTAAGATATGGAATTTTATATTGGAATAGATATAAAAATGTATTGGCAGGGAATGTATTTAAATCTTCATCATAAACATATACAATATCAAATATATATGCTTTATCCATGTTTTGTATAGTGACATGATTTTCTTTACATGAACTTATAACTAAAATATTCAATATTATTAAAATAATTATTTTCATTTTGTTATTCTCGGAAATATAATGATAGTTTATATAAAAAATATATACTTTTTTTTATTTTAACCGAGAAGTATTGTATATTCTATTAATAGGGTATATTATTTTTATTGGAGAAATAATTTATGAAGTATATTTTATCATTTTTATTCAGTTTATTTATTACGTCGTTGTTATGTGCTTATGAGTTAGCACCACTTAGTTATTATGGTTTATCTTATGGTATGAGCCCTCAAGAGGTTAATGATACCCTTATTGCAAGTAATTTTATTACAGAGGCCGCTGTGGCAGAAAGTGGTACATTTTATAGGCATTACTATAGCGACCCTGAGCTTGTATATTATAGTACATCAAAGAATGAATGGTTTAACATGGCGTTTACAACAAAGCCTTTAAGCCAACTATATGTTAGGGATGCCTCTATATCTTTCCCAGTATCTACCACAAATGGTCAGTTCAAAAGAATGATTGTAAAGATGGGGGAGCAAGCACAAGCAGATGCCGATCCAGATACTATATTTTGGACATACAGATTATATTTTGATAATGAGAGACTTTTTGCTATAAGTGTGCGTTATGAGGATGAAACTAGATTGCAAGAATATATGCAATTGAATCCAGATAAACCTACTATACATCCAGGTTTTGCTATTAAAGAGACTTTATTTGATGGTGTAATGTTGGAAATTGGCAAAATATATGGCGGCTTCCAGAATGTTCTTTTGAAACAGTATAATAAGATTTATAACATGTCTTATAATGCTTATGTAAGTAGAAGAAACAGAACAGAAATGACTATCTATTATGGTGAAACTCTCGGAAAACATTTGAATTTTACTATTTCATATATTGATAGTTATTTATTTCAAAAAATCACAGATGATTTGCAAAAAAAACTTCATTTTACAACAGAGTATCCAGAGAGTATTTTACCTTTAGATTTATAATTTATTTGATTGTCTAGTAGATACAAAAAATTATAATACTGCATTAGATGATAATGCTATGTAACAAATTAATTTAATAATATTAGTAATATCTTTTCTATGTAATTAATTTATGTAGAAGAGATATTCTAATTTATAGGATAAATATAATGAATGTAATAAATCCTTTTAAATCTCTAAGATATAATACAGATAAAGTTAGTTTAGATATGGTCGCTGCCCCTCCTTATGATATTATAGATAGCGAAGAACAAAAATCTTTATATGAAAAACATGAAAATAATATTATAAGACTGATATTGGGTTATATGCATGATGATGACACAGAAAATAATAATCGTTATACACGTGCAAAAGAATGTCTTGATAGTTGGAGCAAAGAGCAAATACTTATAGAAGATGATAAACCATACTTTTATATATTGAGGCAGGATTATCAAATTGATGATATTAAAAAATTTACCTATGGTATAATTGCGGCTGTAAGACTGCATAAATGGGAAGAGGGTATAATACTTCCGCATGAAAAAACATTGAACAAGCCAAAAGAAGATAGGCTCAAATTATTCAAAGCAACAAGTGCAAATCTATCGCCTGTATATATGTTATATGAAGATGATGATAGCATGGCAGACAGGTTTATTGAATTATACACAGAGTCAAATACGCCACTTCTATCATTTATAGATACAGCTGGGGTTGTCAATAGCGTTTGGCGAATGGCTCTCGATGAGTGTGGAGAGTTCTCTAGTCATATAAATAAAAAAACACTTTTTATAGCAGATGGTCATCATCGTTATGAAACTTCACTTGCCTATAAAGAATATAGAGAATCTATCGATGGCAAAGATGATAATGCACCATACAATTTTATAATGGCTTATATAACAGGTGCTATTGAAGATAAAATAACAATTGTTCCAACACATAGATTGCTCTTTAATATAGGTATTGATAAAATTAAATCATTGGTGGATAGCCTTGAAAAATATTTTGATATAAAAAATATTGCTTCATATGAAGAGGCAACTACTCTTATGAATGAAAACTTTGACAAGCATAGTTTTACTATTTATATTAAAGGGCAATCTTTTATATTTATTACATTGAAAGAAAATATAGATACATGCGATTTATTAAATGAAAAAACTAAATCACTTGCAAACCTCGATGTAAAAATACTTCATTCTCTAATACTTGAAAATATGCTTGGGATAACAGTAGAAGAGCAAGCAAGCGGCACATCTATTTCTTATATGAGAGATGGCAAAGAATCTATTGATAAAGTTAATAGTGGCGAATATAAGGCGGCCATTTTATTAAATAAAACGCCATTAAAATCTATTATAGATATATCAAATGATAGAGAGGTTATGCCACAGAAGTCGACATATTTTTTTCCAAAGTTGCCTAGTGGGATTGTAATGCGAAAGATGTAATTTCTTGAAATAAAGTTAGGGGGATTTTTATGATATTTTTGGAATTAGCGGAGAAAGTTTTAGAAAAAAATGATAAGCCTATGAGGGCTAGTGAAATATGGGAATATGCCTGTAAAAAAGGATATGACAGTCGGCTAAACTCACAGGGGAAAACCCCTATAGCATCACTTAGTGCCAGTGTTTATGATAACATGAAATATAAGGCAGACACAACAAAGTTTATAAAAGTTTCTAGTGGCTATTTGGGATTAAAAAGTAAATCATATAGTCTCGATAAAACTATTATAGCAAATAATAATAAACCAAAAATTCTTGAAAAAGAAATGCATATACCTTTGAGTAATTATTTAGTAAAATCTAAAATATACTCAAAAACAATAAATGCTAATACAACAAAAGGTACAATATCAAAAGGTGCTATGAAATGGGGGACGCCAGATATCGTGGGTGTATCTTTTAGAGAGGATTTACATGAAGTAGTGAGGGAGTTTTGTACAGAAACAAATATCCCAACTGTAGAAATATATGCTTATGAACTTAAACTTGAACTAACACTTTCTAATCTAACAGAATATTTTTTTCAAACTGTATCAAATTCAACTTGGGCAAATGAGGCTTGGCTTGTTGCTTTTGATATTGAAAATGAAGACCCTGATTTTAATGAAGAGATAGAAAGGCTTAATCAATCATTTGGTGTTGGTATACTTAGGCTAGATATTGAAGATGTAGCTAGTAGTCAGGTGATTTTGCCCGCAAGAAAACGAAATAATCTAGACCTTACTACATTAAATAAACTATGTACAAATGATGATTTCAAAAAGTTTTTTGCTAATGCAACTAGTATATTAAAAGCCCCGTCAGTTAGTAGAAATGCTATAATAAATTCATATATACAAGAAGGTAATTTTAATAAAGTTGAACAGCAAGAGTAAATTATTATTGGCTAGAGGGTTAAAAAAATAATGAGTATGAATCAAATGGATAGAGAGAACATCTTCAAACGAGTGAGCACTGTTGTTGTTAAAATTGGCACAGCTATGCTTACCGATGAGTATACAAATAAACTTTCGCAAAAGCGTATAAAAAATCTTGTTAATCAAATTGTAAGCCTTAAAAAAAATGGCTACAAAGTTTTACTAGTTTCGTCAGGAGCTGTTGCTAGTGGAGCAGAGATACTTTTTGATAGCGAAAAGCCAAGTTCTATCCCTAAAAAACAGGCGGCTGCAAGTGTTGGGCAGATTAGGCTTATGAATGAGTATAGCAGGCTTTTTAAAAAAAACAAAATGAATATTGGGCAGGTGCTTCTAAGTGATTTTGTTTTGCGTGATAGGCTTAGCTATTTAAATGCCAAAAACACATTGAGAGAACTTTTGGATTTAGATATAATTCCAATTATAAATGAAAATGATACTATAACAACAGATGAGCTACAGTTTGGCGATAATGATTTTTTAAGTGCAACTGTGTCTACCCTTGTTGAAGCCGACTTGCTTATATTGCTTACAGATGTGGATGGTGTATATCAAAATTTTAAAGATGAGCATAGCCGCACTAAATATGATGTGATAGATAAAATTGATGATATTATTAGGTATGAAGTTGGCGGCAGTGGCAGTAAATTTTCAAAGGGTGGAATGGCTACAAAAATTACTGCGATGGAAGTTGCTATGAGTACGGGTATTATTGGGATTATTGCTTCTGGGCAAGAGAGTGATATTATTTCAAAGATAGTGCTCGGGCAAAATGTTGGGACTTTATTTTTTACTGGCAATAAAGAAATATCACAGAGAAAGAAATGGCTTGCGGCAAATCTAAGTCATACAAATAAAGGTATTATAGTTATAGATGATGGAGCTGTTGCTGCCCTTACTATAAAAAATAAAAGTTTATTGGCAACTGGTATAATATCAACCTCTGGTGATTATCAAAGGGGCGATAGCATTCTTATTATTTCAAAAGATAATAGGCATGTGGCTCAAGGGCTTTCAAATTATTCAAGCGATACTGTCAATAAAGTAAAGGGTTTTAGTACAAAAGATATTAGTTTTATGATAGATGTATCATATGATGAAGTTGTACATAAAGATAATATAGTTATTCTGCCCAATTAAGTATTAGATACGACATGCAAAGAATAAAAATATATTTAAATATATAAAAGTATTAGATGTCTCTAAAACGTGCAACTTAAACGTACGTAGTACCTTAAGCGTGCAAGCCTATTTGCCCCAATTTAGTTTATCTCTTAATGAATCGTAAAATGTGCGAGATTTACTTCTTAATATTGAAAAAGTTTTTTTATCAATTGTTGCTTCAATAAAGTCGTCCTTTTTTAGCCTAGCTATAATATAACCATCTATGGCGACCATCGCTTCATCTGTATTCTCATCAAGAGTTATTTTAACTATATCATTTTCTGGGATAACAAGTGGGCGAAATGTTAGAGAATGGGCTGCTATAGGTGATAGTAATATAGCATTTACAGTAGGGGCAACAATAGAGCCCCCCGCACTAAGAGAGTATGCTGTAGAGCCTGTGGGGGTGGCAACAACTATCCCATCAGATTTTATATGTGCTATTTCATTATTGTTTATAGACATTTTGAGCCCAGTAAGACGCCACTCTGTTTTACCGATTACAAGTTCATTTATAGCATAGTGATTTGTTATAACATTACTGACACTTATTTTTATTGATAATAGATTTCTTGCTTCAATATTATATAGATTTTTACTATTTTGAATAAAATCTTCTAGTATTTTCATGCCTTCATCTGGTAGTATTTCTGCTATAAATCCAAGTGTGCCATTATATATTGAAAGTACGGGTATTGATAATGGATAGCCCAATTTTAATGCACCAAGTAAAGTCCCATCGCCACCTATAGCAACGATTAAATTGAAGCCTATAATTTTATTTTTTGCATTTTCAAATATACTTTCTTGAGTTATATCATCATCTATACAAAAACTGAATATATCATATTTTTTTAATAGAGCATTTATATCATTTACTATTTTGCTTGGGTCTTGCTTCCTTTTATTTATAACAAGGGCGATTTTCATTTACTCTACTCGCATAGTTTCATAAGGTATTTCATCATAATATACTGTTATTGTACCAATGCCGATTAAGTTATAACTAAATGAGATTCTCTCGCCAGGCTGTATGTTTTTTGTATATAGTACCCTCAGACCACTTTCATCTTCAAGAGAAATAGACATAAGTGATTGGCCTGCAATACTAAATGGAACGGCATAGGCAAATCTATGACTACCTTTAGGGCTTGTTGTTGTGCTTTGGGCTTTGTCTTCTTCAAAATTATTTATTGTAAGTTGTATCGCAGAACCATTTGAGAGCTTTACATTTTCTAATGGGTTTTGTGATAATATAATGCCATTTGCTTTCGTAGTATCTGAATAGTATATTGGTTCTAGTATTTTTAATTGTCCATTGCCTGATGTTATATCGCTATTTATTTTTTCTATAGCATTTTCATAATTAAGTCCAATTACACTTGGCATAGTTCCTATGTTTATAGTGTCATTTATAATAAGATTTATCGTTCTTCCTTTCCTCAATATAGTACCTGCGGCAGGATTTTGCACTACGACTATTTTTGAATCATATTCTGGAAAATATTGAACTTCTATATTTAAATTAAAACCATCATTTTGTAATAATTTAATAGATTCGTACATTTCTTTGCCCTGTACATCGATTAATTTTATAGTTCTTCCACCAGATTTTACTGTTACAAATATTATAGATGTTATAAATATAGCCTGTATTAATAAAAAAGAACCAAAAATTATTAATATTCTTTTTAGCTTTTTCATTGCTTTTTCATTCTGATTAATATTATCAGGGATGACATAGTTTAATATTATTCTAATTATTACAGTAGATTTGTCTATAACAATATTTTTAAGATCGATTAGTTTATAAATAATATTGTTTGGGAAATCATTGCTTTGTTTGCTAGATTTATTATTTGTGTTAGGTCTTGTTCTTTTTTTAATCATATATAAGTAGTATACTACAAATATCTCCTTATATCAATATAGAAATTTTAGTATTTCTTTATATTAAATTAATCTAATAATAAAATATAATCTATTTTTTAATAAATATACTTTACAAACATAGTAGCTTGTAGTACAGTTGTGCCATAATAATAAATGAGCTGTTATGAAAAAGATAATTGTTTTGGCGCTATTATTACAAATAATAAATTAAGTTATAAGGATTTAACAAATGGCGAAAAAAATTAAGATTTTAGAACCTACGAGTATAAAAAATATGGACAATATATTAAATGATACGAATAATGAAGTATTGCCTGTATTTCATTTTGAATATAATAATAAGCAAGTGAGAGCTATATATAAAGATGGTGAAATATGGTTTGTTGCGAAAAATATCGCTGAAATATTGGGATATAAAAATATAAAAAGAGCCATAATAGAGCATTGTAAATCGAGTAAAGAAATGTTACTCACTTCAAAAGGTGGTTTTCAATCTACAAAAATAATTGCAGAATCTGATGCTTATAGATTAATATTTCGTAGTAAATTTGCTAATGTCAAAAAGTTTGAAGATTGGATTGTAAAGCAAGTTTTGCCTAATATGCAAAATACAGGAAGACAAGAAGTCGAAAAAATTGAAAAATTATCTGAAAATGAAAAGCATGCTATCATTAGAAATATATTAAAAACAAATCAAAAAAAAACTCATAATAAATCAAAAAATAATACAAGCATGATAGAGCATGAACAATATGTTATATGGCATAATTCTGATTCTCAAGCATTAGAGGAGCCAAATTTATCTAATACTACTGTTAATGAAGCAGAATAAGTGAAATATATGAGTTTGAACATCTAAATAAATAATATAAAATTTATTATGTGTATATCTATATTTTTAGGGCTTGACTTTTTTTGATAATTGCTATAGCATAATTCTCGTAAAGCTGATTGCGGGAATAACTCAGTTGGTAGAGTATCTGCTTGCCATGCAGACTGTCGCGGGTTCGAGTCCCGTTTCCCGCTCATCTCACCCCGGGCAGTATTATTCTGACGGGGTGTTTTTTTTATAAGCCAAGATAATAGGATGTATTTGTTATGGAAAATATTAATAATTACTCATTTGATGTTTCAGAAGATGATAAAAATTTATCTACAATGAAACTTATAATTGATAATGAAACATATCAAAAAAGATTAGATGATATCGTAGAAGAATATAAACCACGTATGGATATTAAAGGCTTTCGTAAGGGTAAAGCCCCAAAAGAAATAATATTAAAGCAATATGGTGAATCTCTTGAACATGAGATGCAAGAGAAAATGATTCAAGAATCTTGGGATACAATAAGCAAAGAAAAAAAAGTCGAAACACTTAGCATGCCAAATCTAACAAATCTTAAAAAAGAGGATGATGGACTGCATATATCTTTTGAATATTATAAATTGCCTGATTTTACATTGCCTGATTTTACACAGATAAAAGTTGAAAAGAATATATATGAAGTTTCAGATCAAACACTTGCTGAAGCATATGAATTAGAAATAAAAAAATATTCTCAATTTGTTGAAGATAATGCGGCAACTATAGAGATAGGTTACAAAGTAACTATTGATATAAATTTTGAAAAAGAAGAATATAAAAACTATAATAAAGAAGTGCCTGTATTAGCAAGCGATTCGAAAGAAGATATATACTATTCTACACAGATACTTGGTATGAAAATAGATGAAACAAAAACGGTTACTACATTCGTTGCAGAAGATAGTGCCACTGTTGTTCTTACAATTAAAAAAATAGAAAAGCCTGATATGAAAGATGATACAAAAGAAGAAGATAAGTCAGTGATGAAAGAAGAACTTAAAAAAAAGATTACTGAAAATGCTACAAAAAAATCAGATAATGATTTAACTTTGAGTATTATCGATTCTATTGTCAGTAATGCGACTATCAATGTTCCTGAAGGCTATTTAGAAATGAAAATTGAAGACTCTGTCAAAAAATTTGATGAGAGTTTAAAGCAACAAAGTATGAGTATTGGAGAATATACAGCAAGCTTAAATAAAAAAATGAGTGAGTTTAGAAAAGAGGAATCTGAAGAAGTTAAAAAATCTATTATAAGAGATATAATATTTCAAAAAGTCCTTGATGAAAAAAAAGATGAGGTAAGTATTGATGAGGCAAGCATGAATCAATATGCTGAACAGATGTATCAATATTACAATTATATGGGGCTTAATAAACGCCCTAAAGATGAACAGAGCCGTATTGTAAATAGTATTATGAATGATGCTCAGAATAGATTTGCTTCTGAGGCTGTCATTGAATATCTTAAAAAGATAGTTTCTATTACAGAAAAAACATCTGTAGAATATAAAGCAGAGATGGAAGATTATAAATATGGGTATTGATAAAATATAATTAAAATTCAGAGGAAAGTTATGTTAATACCTTATGTGGTAGAACAAACCAATAGAGGCGAAAGCTCCTACGATATATATTCACGTCTCTTGAAGGATAGGATTATATTTTTGGGAAGTGCTATTGATGATAGTGTTGCCAATTGTATCATAGCCCAAATGCTTTTTTTAGAATCGAGCGACCCTGAAAAAGATATTTACTTATATATAAATAGCCCGGGTGGTGTAGTTACCGCAGGTCTTGCGATATATGATACTATGCAATATATAAAGCCTGATGTCGCCACTGTATGTATAGGGCAAGCGGCTAGCATGGGAGCAATTTTGCTTACAGGTGGTGCTAGTGGAAAAAGATTTGCTACACCCAATTCTCGTATAATGATTCATCAACCTGCAGGTGGTGCTAGAGGGGCTGCTACCGATGTAGAAATACAACTCAATGAAATGCTTAGACTCAAAAAAATTATAATAGATATTATGGTTAAACATACAGTAAATAAAGAAAAAAAAATAAGAGAAGATATGGAACGTGATTATTTTATGAATGCTGATGAAGCAAAAGCCTATAAAATAATAGATAATATATTTGAACATAGACAGTAGTAGTTAGTCTATCTTGAATGGATATTTTGATAGAACTAAAAGACATGAATAATTTTTGTATAAATTCATTTTTTAATAAGGAAAAGTTAAAATGGTAATACCTTATGTTATAGAACAAACAAATAGGGGCGAAAGGTCATACGATATATATTCACGTCTGTTGAAAGATAGAATTATATTTTTGGGTGATGAGATAGATGATTTATTAGCTAATAGTATCATAGCCCAAATGCTTTTTTTAGAATCGAGCGACCCTGAAAAAGATATTTACTTATATATAAATAGCCCGGGTGGTGTAGTTACCGCAGGTCTTGCGATATATGATACTATGCAATATATAAAGCCTGATGTCGCCACTGTATGTATAGGGCAAGCGGCTAGCATGGGAGCAATTTTGCTTACAGGTGGTGCTAGTGGAAAAAGATTTGCTACACCCAATTCTCGTATAATGATTCATCAGCCATGGGGTGGGGCTCAAGGCAAAGCCACAGATGTAGAAATACAAGTAAAAGAAATGCTTCGATTGAAAAAAATGTTGATAGATATTATGGTTAAACATACAGCAAATAAAGAAAAAAAAATAACAGAAGATATGGAACGTGATTTTTTCATGGGCTCAGAGGCTGCTAAAGATTATAATATAATTGACAAAGTGTTTGAACATAGAGAAAAATAGAAAAATATAGAAATCAAAATAACTTTAAAGTAGAAGAGTGGTTATGCCTAAGAACAAAAAAGAATCATGCGTTTTATGTGGTCGTGATATAAAAGATATAAATGTTATTGAAGGTAAAGATGGATTTGTGTGTTCAGACTGTGTCCATATTGCAAATGATCATTTTATAGAAACAGAAAAAGATAAAGAAAAAGAAAAGCAAGCTAATATAAAGGTAGAAAAGCCTTCAAAGATAAAATCGATGCTTGATAAATATGTTATTGGTCAAGACGATGCAAAAAAGATTTTGTCTGTAGCTGTGTATAATCATTATAAAAGAATTACTACTATTGTTGATAATAAGAAAAATAAAAATATTAAAAATGCTGCAAAAGAAAATTCTAAAAAAGATTTGGGCGATTTCGATAATTTTGAAGTTGAGATTGAAAAATCTAATGTGCTTTTAATTGGACCAACGGGTAGCGGTAAAACTTTACTTGCCCGTACATTAGCAAGATTTTTAGATGTGCCATTTGCAATAGCTGATGCAACTACAGTTACAGAGGCTGGTTATGTAGGCGACGATGTCGAAAATATTTTATTACGCCTTATACAAAATGCAGATGGTGATATTTCATTAGCCGAAAAAGGTATTGTATACATAGATGAAATAGATAAAATTGCAAGAAAAAGTGAGTCTACTTCTATCACACGTGATGTATCTGGCGAGGGTGTGCAACAGGCATTGCTTAAAATTATAGAAGGCACAGTTGCATCGGTACCACCACATGGGGGTAGAAAGCATCCACATCAAAGTAATATAAATATAAATACATCAAATATTTTATTTATATGCGGCGGTGCTTTTATTGATATAGAAAAATCTATTGCAGAGCGTAGCCAACAGAAAGGTCTTGGATTTGCTGCCATTGTTTCTAATATGGAAAATTTAGACTATGCTAATTTAATGAAAAGGGTAACTACAGAAGACCTTGTTAAATTTGGTCTTATACCTGAACTTGTAGGCAGGCTTCCTGTTGTTGCATCTTTGAATGAGCTAGACGAAGAGGCTATGATGCTTGTACTGACAGAGCCTAAAAATGCACTTCTAAAACAATATAAAAAATTATTTGAATATGATAAGATAGATTTAGATATAACTGAAAATGCTTTAAGGCTTATAGTTAAAAAATCTATCGAACAAAAAACAGGAGCACGTGGTCTTAGATCATTACTAGAAATTATAATGCTTGATATAATGTATGAATGTCCTGATAAAAAAGATATATCTAGCTATATAATAGATGAAGATTATGTATCTGAAAAACTTGCTATGCCTAAGATAGAAAATAAATAAATTTTTATTAAAATATAATTTTTAAAAAAATAGTAAATTCCTATTGACATTTTTGTGCAAAATGTTAGTCTGTATTAACTTATTTAAGGAGGAGATTGTGAATATTGATGAGCTTGATGTAAATAATAAATTTAAGATACTGTCTTTATGCTCTGATGGAGAAATAGGTAAAAGATTATCTGCGATGGGGTTTACAAGAGGTACAGAGGGGGTTATCGTTCGCTCTGCTTTGGTTGGCGACCCTATACAAGTGAAGATACTTGGTTATAATGTTTCTATAAGAAAGTCTGAGGCAAAATGTGTTGAAGTAGAGAGGATGGATTAATTATGAATGAAAAAAAAATAACTATTGGGCTTGCGGGTAACCCAAACACAGGCAAAACTTCTATATTTAATGCATTATCTGGTGCTCGTCAGAAGACTGGGAATTATCCCGGTGTTACTGTTGAAAAAAAAGAGACGACTAAAGTTTATAAAGACTATACATTTCATATTTATGATATACCGGGTACTTATAGTTTGTCCGCTTATTCTATTGATGAGATGATTGCTCGTGATTTTATTATTGATGAAAAACCTGATGTTATTATTGATGTGCTCGATTCTACAAATTTTAGTAGAAATCTTTATTTGCTTCTTGAATTTAAGGAGCTAAATGTTCCGATGATAGCTGTTCTTAATATGAATGATCAGGCTAAAAGTATTGGCATTAATATTGATGAAAAAAAATTATCAGAATTGATTAGTATGCCTGTTGTAAAAACTGTCGGCTCAAAGGGTGAGAATGTAAATGCTATATTTGATTATGCCATAGAAATATTTGAGAGTGGAAATAAAGATTATAAAACAGAAGAGACTAAAATTAATTATGGTCTTATGATAGAAGATGAAATTTTAAAGATTGTTAATATTTTGAGTGAAAATAAAGATTTGAAATATTCAATTAGATGGCTTGCTATTAAATTATTAGAAAAAGATATTATTGCCAACAAAAAAATTAATGATTTAGATAATAGAGATATTTTATTATCAGAGGTTGATAAATCTATAAAAACTTTGGAAAATCATCATAAAATTGATAGTGAAATTATAATGAGTGAGCAGAGATATGCTTATATAAATGGTATATCAAAGGAGGTGACGAAACAATCATCGCACAACAAAGAAACTATAACTGAAAAAATAGACAAAGTAATTATAAATAGGGTATTGGGCTTGCCTATATTTTTATTTATATTATGGGCAGTATTTCAGATTACATTTACACTAGGGGCATATCCACAGGGATGGCTTGAAATGTTTTTTGGTGCTGTTTCAGATCTTGCGAGGCTTGCTTTACCTTCGGGTAGTCTTTTGGAATCGCTTATTGTTGATGGTGTTATAGGTGGTCTTGGTGCTGTACTTTCATTTGTGCCACTTATAATAATACTTTTTTTATGTATTTCTTTCCTCGAAGATATAGGCTATATGTCTCGAGCGGCATTTATTGTTGATAAATTTCTACATACATTTGGGCTACATGGACAGTCGTTTTTTCCTATGATGTTAGGGTTTGGTTGTTCAATACCTGCTATTATGGCTGCTCGTACTTTGAAGAGTAGAAAAGATCAGATTATAACTATATTTGCTATACCATTTATGAGCTGTGGGGCAAAACTCCCTGTATATATTTTGCTTACGGGTGCTTTTTTCCCAGACAATCCTGGTAATGTGGTTATGGTAATATATTTTATAGGCGTTATTATTTCTCTACTAACTGCCAAGGTATTTAGTAAAGTATTAAAAAAGAAAGATACTCCTTTTGTAATGGAATTGCCACTTTATAGAACGCCTACATTAAAATCGCTTTTTTGGAATGTATGGAGCAAGACATTTAGCTACTTAAAAAGGGCAGGTACTGTCTTACTTCTCGCTGCTATACTCGTATGGGCTATAACAACATTCCCTACAATTAGCGATAAAAAATCTGAGATGGTTATAAGTGAAGCAACAGAGTTGTATCTTTTAGAAAATGAAAATGCTAGTGAAGAAGAGTTGGAAGAGCATGTTAATATGGCAGTAGATAATGCTGCTCTCTCTGGTAGTATCGCAGGTACTATAGGTAAAGTTTTTGAACCTGTTGTCGCCCCTCTTGGTTTTGATTGGAAGATTGGTATTTCTGTTATAACGGGGTTTGCTGCCAAAGAAGTTGTCGTTTCTACACTCGGTGTGCTTTATAATGTTGGTGCTTCTGATGAAGACGAATATGAGAGTTTACAAGAGATACTTAGAAAAGACCCAAACTTTAATGCTCTCGTAGGTTTTGTACTTATGCTTGTAACTTTGTTTATGACGCCTTGTGTTGGTGCTATTGCTGTTGTAAAATCTGAGCTTGGTTGGAAATGGTTTATGCTTTTTATCGGCTATACTGTATCCATCGCTTGGATAGTTGGCACTATTGTTTATCAGGTGGGTTCATTAATAGAGCCTTCGCTTAGGGTGTTTTAATAAAAATGTATATTAAATAAAATTTTAATATAGAAAAGTCTCTTTAAAAAATTTATGCTATCTTGTACTTGTTTAATACTTGTACTTGATAGCATTATTTTTTATACAATTATTAAGTAAACTTAAAATTAATTTGTAGGCTTACTTAAATCTATTATTATATTATTATCAGATGGTGGAATGTCTTGCCATAGAGACAAAATAATGTCTTTGATGTCATTTGAAAACAAGCTATCTTTTAATCCAATCTCTCCAACTTTAGGGAATATATTTTCAAATTTACTATTTTCATCACCTTTATAATATGCGAGTAGGGCATTATTCATATATGGCAAAAGTATTTGAATTTCATTGCTGCCGAGTTTATATTTTTGCATAATATTTTTTGATATATTATCAATATTTGTTTTTGTATAACTCATCGAATATTCTATAAAATTACTTTGATATGGAGAGATAGAATTTATATTATATGTTTTTATATCTATTTTATATTTATCTAGTGCGATTTTTCTGTATGGAAAAGGGTATGATATTAGAGAGCCTGTTTGTATATCATATAAAAATTTTGCATCCTCAGTCCATGTATATGTAATATTATTCGCATGAGAGTGACCTGTGAATACAGCCCTCACATTATAAAAAGCAAACATTTTATTTATATATGCAAAGTTCTCAATTATATTGTCAGGAAAATTTTTGCTCTCTTTATTAAAGTCTTCAGTTATCCCATGATGCATCATCGCTATGACAGATTTATTTTCTTCATATGATTTGATAAGCATATTTTCTATCCAAGTAATTGTCTCTTGGGTAAAATATCCTTTTGATTGAGCAACATTATTTTTATCATTATCTTTATAAATAGAAGTGTCTAATGCGAAAAGCCAAAGCCCTTGTACGGGCTCTACAATATAACTCAATGAATTTGTATCTTTATATAAAGCCTCATTAAAACCAAAGTCTGCATATAGATTTGTAAATTTCTCAGGGGATATTGTTTCTACTTTTTCTGTATTGTCATCTATATATTTAAATGAATGTGTATTATTTATATCAGTATCGCCCGGTATAATATATATTTTTTTGCCGAGTCTTTTCAAACGCATAAGGCTATTTTTAAAATTATTATGGCTAATTAATTGCCCGTCTTTTGTAAGCCCGCCAGAAATTATAATGAAGTCGATATCATCGTCTTGTGATATATTTCTTACAGCCTCATAGACTATTTTTGTACTATCTTTAATCAGTAGAATATCATTTTTTATATAATCCTCAAATGCCTTTCCCGTTATACCAAGATTTGTATCATAGATATGTGTATCACTTAAAACGGCAAATCTTGTTTTTGGAAATGCTATCATTTGTGTATCTATAAATTTATTATATATATTTATATCTGTTTCATATATGAATGGTTGTAGTTTTTTTTTGCTAGAACATGATATAAAAATTGAAAAAAATATGATGACGAGGAGCAAATATTTAAATATATGTTTATATGTAAATTGCATGAAAAATCCTAAAAAATAATAATTTTAATTAATATACAAATTATAAACGCATATTTATCATTTGTAAAGGTTGATATATAATATTAGCAGTTGTCAATGGAGTGAGAATGTTATTGCTTGGGCTTTATATAAAACTTTGAAAATGGAGTTTTATTGATAGAACAATATTTTATCACAATGGTAGCTTCAGCGAGAATTTACTGATTATATCAATTGGTATAACAAGAAGAGGCTTCATAGCGGTTTGGGATATATTGCTCTGTTATTATTATGTGGCTTAGGCAAGCATAAATTGTGGATGAATATTTTTTGTTCTAAAAGCATTCCATTGCAAACTTTATAGCATTGTTTAATTTAATTAGATAAATAGTCATGCCCCCTTGACAAAATTATAGTTTAATTTACAATGAATAACTCTAATAAACAACTCGGAGACGATAATAATGTATGTAATTGCTGAAATAAAAGGGAAACAATACAGAATAGAAAAAGGTGATGATGTATTAGTAGAATATCTTGGCGAAGGTGATAATTTACCTGAACCTGAGATAAAAGTTTTACTAGTGAAAAAAGATGATGATTCTGTAGAAATTGGTACTCCATATCTAGAAACTGTAAAAGTTTCTTCAAAGGTTATAGAGCATATAAAAGGTGATAAGGTTCTTATTGGGAAATATAAGAAAAGGAAAGATTATCGCCGTAAAGTAGGTCATAGACAAAAATATCATATCATAAAGATAGAAGATATTAAAGCCTAAAAGTAATTATTTACTCTAAAGATGATAAGCATAAATATTTTTTATGATAAAAGTAGAATTTTGAAAGAAATAATCATAGAAGGTCATGCTGGTATAAAAAATGAAGATGGCTATGAGGTATGTATTGCTGTAAGTACAATATCGCAGGCTATGGTTTATGCCTTAGAAAATGCTATAAGTGTTATGCTTGTTAAAATCAAAAGAAAAAATGGTTACTTAAAATTTGTCTGTAAAACAGAGAAATTAGAAAACTATGATAGCTATGTATATGGCATAATAAGTAAGGCTTTTATAGATTCTATAAAGGCTCTCGCAAAGCAATATAAAGGCTATATAGATTATAAAGAACATACAAATATTGAGGAGATATAAAAAATGGCTCAGAAGAAAGGTGGCGGTAGCTCAAGAAATGGACGTGATAGTAATGCACAGAGACTTGGTGTGAAAATGTATGCCGGACAAAAAGTTATATCTGGAAATATTATTGTAAGACAGAGGGGTACAAAGTTTCACCCTGGTAAAAATGTATCTGTAGGTAGAGATCATACTTTATTTGCCACAGCTAGTGGAGTAATAAAGTTTCATACAAATAAATTTGGCAAGCCAGCAATAAGTGTTGTTGATCCTTCTTAATTATATTATAATAGTATATTTATCATTTTAAGCTATATCAATTTGCTTATTGTATTTCCTTGGTTATTGTGGAATTAGTAATCAGGTTTTTCTGTAATCTTCTTTTTAAACAAAAGTTTTATTTTTTACAGCATAGATTTATTTGTTTATAGACTATTCTGCATTTACAACTATCATATTATTTTTCTTGTTGTTGAAATCAGATATTTTTACATATATCTGCCTTCTATCACTAGTTTCAATTAGAAAATTTTTGCTTATAATATTTATATCTCGTATGACAGCGACTTCATTATTGAAAAGTATTTTATCGCCTATACGTGGCAGTTCTTTTTTTATATCAGTATATGTATTATATTCATAGTAAATACAGCACATCAAACGCCCGCATTGCCCCGAGATTTTTGTTGTATTTAGGGGCATATTTTGTTCTTTCGCCATTTTTATTGTTATAGTTTCAAAATTACTTTTTATAAGATTGCAACATAACTCACGTCCACAGATAGAACAACCACCAAATATTTTAGCCTCATCTCTCACACCAATTTGTCTAAGCTCTATACGTGTATGAAAATGCGATGCCAAATCTTTTACAAGCTCTCTAAAATCAACACGAGTTTCTGATATAAACTCAAAAAGTAATTTTATTTTATCAAAATAGTAATGTGTGTTGATAAGCTTTATTGATAGGTTATGCTTCTTTATTTTTTCCTTGCATATCTCAAAAGCTTCTTCTTCTTCTTCTTTATTTTTTAAATGCTTTTCATTATCTTCACTTGTACATTTGCGAAGCACTTTATATATACTTTTGTTGTTATTTCTGCATTGCTTGCTTTTTTCTTTACCTTCTGTTTTTTCATCATTTCCTTTTTTGTCAAAATGTTTTTGTTGACAACATTTACTCTCATCTTTTGAAGGGCATGCTGTTATTTTTTCTTTTTCTATATTTGATAATTTAGTAAACCCTATGACAGTTGCAAATTCAAGTCCTTCATCTGTTTCTACTATACAATTATCATTAACATTTAAATCATCTATATCATCATATGAAAATCTACCAACTTGATTGCGGTAGTGTATTTTCGCTATATCTAGTTTATTATTTTTACTATCATCAATATCATTATTATTTGAATCCATATTTCTCTCATGTCTAACAGTAATTTCAATTGCCTATTTATTATATTAGATAAATATAAAATGTCAAAATTATATTTATATAATATATTATAGCTATACTGGGCATTGGTAAAATATTAGCATTTGCTCGATTATCTCCATTCACATATCAATCAGGATAAATGTATCAACTAATACCAAGATGAAAAACAAGACTTACGATTTTAATATTTAATTTTGGAGCATCTAATTACTAATTATTCATTGGCATAGCAAAAGGCTATAGCGATTTTGTATCGACCACGACTATAATATTATTCTTTCTAATAAGATTTTTCAGAGTATACATATTTTATTTAGTTTCTAAAAGAAAAAACTATCTCTATACAAAGATACATTTTATCTAATATATGTAATTTATACAAAGTTTATAAAACATCCATATTAAATTATATTTGTTAGAACAATACTTATAATCAAATTACTGGAGAGATACTATGTTTAATAAATTTTTAATTGTTTTAATAAGTGTATTTACTATAGGTACATGCTTGTTTTCACAAAATACTTTAAGTTTGGATAAGCCAAATACTAAATCTAATTATTTTAATGAATTGGATTTAATATTTAATGGTAATTTAAATCCAACGGTATTAAGTTTTAGACAGGATATCGTACCCTATGCAATACGAACAGAAATAGTAGGGGAAGATGGTACTTCTATAGCAGAT
>CAMRBQ010000020.1 GCA_947040495.1 uncultured Spirochaetia bacterium | reverse complement strand
GTTAGGTATAGTGTATGATTTTTTCGTGGGAAGTATTACAAATTTGATTGACCAGAACAAGCCAATGGTCTGGGTAAGTTAACTTTGATAAAAATTATTTGTGGTTATCATATAAGCTATAATGGTATAATTTTTATAGATGGAGATTTTGTTGAATTTTCAAGTCCAGATGATGCTCATAATAAAGGCATACAAACCGTCCATCAGATGATAAATCATGGTATTATTGTGAATATGACTGTTGCTAAAAATCTTGTTCTAAAAGATATGCTTATGGATAAAACGAGGTAGATATTTGCCAACTATTCATATAATTAATCATCAAATCCAATACCAAAATATAAAATGGAAGGCTCTTCTTCTGTTGATTTATATGCAAATAATGACAAGCCTATAATAATAAACTTTGAGGTAGCTTTGCTCCCAACGGGCATATATGTATCAATTCCAAGAGGGTATGAGGCACAAATACATAGCCGTAGTGGGCTTTCTATAAATCATGGAATATTTTATTTAAACTCACTGGGGACAATAGATAGTGATTATCGTGGGCAGATATAAATAATACTTGCATCATTTACAAAAGATGAGTACATCATAAACAAAAGGGATAGAATTGCCCAAATGGTGTTTGCAAAAATTGAGCATGTTATATTTAATAAAGTGGATGATTTAGATAAAACGAGCCGTCAATCTGGTGGCTTTGGTAGTTCTGATGATGCTTAATAAATACTATAATTATTAAGTATTTACATTTCTTTACTTAAATTTTACTTTCTTATGATTTCTAATTCCATTGTAAATTGCTACACTTAGATTATCATTTAATGATGATAAAAAACTATTAAGGAATTCTCATGATAACTAAAAAAATGCTACTATTATTTTTCTCTTTTCTAATTTCATGTTCTTCCAATACTTCCACTATGTATAAATCTACAAGTGGAGAAACTGAGTTAGTAAAATCTAAGAATGCAATACTTATGATAGTTGATGGGCAAAGTGTTGATATATCCAATCTTACACGTTGGTATTTAGGTACTCCATTAGTAACAGATTCGTATGAAAGTGGACGTGTTCTCACTCATAATTCAGCAACTATTATAGCAGATTCTGCCCCAGCAGCGACGGCTATGGCATCAGGATTTAAGTCCGAACCAGGATTTATAGGCGTACTTCCTGATAAGGCAACACTTCCTTATGCTGAAATGAATGGAGAGGCTAGACGCCCTATAGCTAATATATTAGAGGCTGCTAAACTTAACGGAAAAAGTGTAGGGATAATTTCTACGTCAGAGATTATGCATGCTACACCAGCTGCATTTACCTCTCATTCTCCTAGTAGAAAAGCCTATGATGATCTGAGCGAACAGCAAGTATATCAAAATTTAGATGTTCTGTTTGGAGGTGGCTATGTTTTCTTTACACCAGAAGGAAGAAAAGATGGTAAAAATCTAGTAAAAGAATTTGAACGTCTTGGCTACACTATAATTAAAAATAAAGATGAAATGGATTCGTACAATGGAAAGACTGGTGATAAAGTATGGGGTGCATTTGCCTCTAAGGATATGGCTTATGATATAGATAGGCAGTCGGAATTTACAGAGCAGCCATCTCTAGCCGAAATGACTAAGAAGGCTATTGAAATACTTTCAAAAAATGAAAATGGTTTTGTCCTTATAGTGGAAGGCTCTAAAGTAGATTGGGCAGGTCATGCTAATGAGCCTATTGGTATGATTTCAGATTCAATCGCCTATGATAAAGCATTTGAAGTTGCAATTGATTTTGCTAAGGAAAGTCAAGATACCATTGTTTTATCAACATCAGATCATGGCACTGGTGGACTTAGAGTCGATGGAAAAGAAGATAATACATATTATGCTATACCTCTAGAAAATTTTACAGTCCCACTTAAAAAAGCTAAGCGTTCCGGCAATAGAGTAGCACAGATGATTTATGAAGGGGCTGACAAAAAAGAAGTTCTTTCTAAGTTTTATGGTATCGATGATGTAACAGCAGAAGAACTCGCCACACTTGAAGGAACATTTAATGAGATAGATAATAATATAGGAGATATTATGTCTAAAAGAGCAGGTATCACATATACAACTCATGGTCATACAAGTGAGGATGTTCCACTTTATAGTTATTTGCCCGGCAATAAAAGACTTAGTGCAGGAGTAATTGATAATACTGATTATGCAAAATATGCTGCTTTGTCTTTAGACTTAGATTTAACGGCAACATCTGAAAGACTTTTTATGAGTGTGCCTGAACTTCAAGATAAAGTAGACGGAATTTCGGCTAAAGATGATGGATTGGTTCTCACATTAACAAAAAGTGATACAGTTATAGAAATGCCTAAAAATAAAAATATAGCTATTGTTAATGGTGATGAAAATATACTAGAAGGTGTTGTTGTTTATAATGGTAAAAATTGGTACTTCCCTTCAGAAGTGTTAGATATGTTTAAATAAACATACTAAAACTTGATAATAAGTTTCATAATACTATTGTCTAATTTTTTGTCAAGCTACCAAATTGGCTATCATCGCTCAACTTGTATTATAATGTACAACTAAAGCCTACCAAGTAGCTTGACAAAAAATCATTATGATTTAATATAGACTAGATTTTTGGATGTATTGATTAAGTCAGTATACGGAAATGAAAAATATTTAACTAGTGATTTTTAATAATATGAAAGTAAAAAATATTTATACAAGCTTAACTGGAGATAATAATGTATTTCAAAGCTAGTAAATTTAAATATAATTATGGTTTTAAAAAAAGATAAATTGCATTGCAGTTTATCTTTTTTTTTAAATAAATTTTTTGAATAAATATTTATAACAAGGGAGGCTAAATGCCAAAAAGAAATGATATAAAAAGGGTTCTTGTGATAGGTAGTGGACCAATTGTTATAGGTCAGGCAGCAGAATTTGATTATGCGGGTACTCAAGCATGCCGCTCACTAAAAGAAGAGGGTGTTGAGGTAATACTAGTAAACTCAAACCCTGCAACAATCATGACAGATACTAGTATAGCTGATGCTATATATATAGAGCCGCTTGTAGTCCCTGTAATAGAAAATATTATAAAAAAAGAACGCCCTGATAGCATACTCCCTACACTTGGTGGGCAAACTGCATTAAACTTGGCTATGGAGCTTGATGAAAAAGGAATACTAGAAAAGTATAATATAAAACTCCTCGGTACACCTACCAAAACTATCAAAATGGCTGAAGATAGAAAAGAATTCAAAGAGGCCATGGAACATATTGGTGAAAAATGTACTGATAGTGTAATTGTAACAAATGTTTCAGATTCTATCGATTTTGCAAATAAAATAGGATACCCTATTGTTGTACGCCCTGCATATACGCTTGGTGGAACTGGTGGAGGTATTGCCTACAATGAAAAAGAATTAAAGCGAATATGTGATAATGGCTTAAAACTATCAAGAGTTCATCAAGCTATCATTGAAAAATGCATTACTGGCTGGAAAGAAATAGAATATGAAGTAATAAGAGATAGAGAAGCCAATGTTGTAACAATATGTAGTATGGAAAACTTAGACCCTGTTGGAGTACATACAGGCGATAGTATTGTTGTTGCCCCTGCACAAACTTTATCAAAAGAAGTAGAAGAGCGTTTTCATAAATCAAATATGAATATAATACATAAGCTTGGTATTGAGGGCGGATGCAATCTTCAATATGCATTAAATCCACAAACAGATGAATATGTTGTTATTGAAGTAAACCCACGTGTATCAAGGAGTAGTGCTTTAGCCTCGAAGGCAACAGGCTACCCAATTGCAAAAGTAGCATCAAAAATAGCGATAGGATTTAGACTTGATGAAATAAAAAATAAAAACACTGACGAAGTATATGGCTCTATAGAACCTGTAGTAGATTATTATGTTTTGAAATTCCCAAAATGGCCATTCGATAAATTTTCAGGCTCTGATAGGTCTTTGGGTATACAAATGAAAGCAACAGGTGAAGTGATGAGCCTTGCCCTTACATTTGAAGGGGCACTCTTAAAATCAATACGCTCACTTGAATTAAATTACTTAACATTAGAGCAGGCTTTTGCTACAAAGATGAGCGATACTGAACTAATGGAAAAACTCCATGATGTAGATGATGAAAGAATATTTATAGTTGCTGAGGCATTGAGAAGAAAAATAACTATTGAAGAAATATATAAAATCACAATGATAACCCCATGGTTTTTGGAACGTATCAAAAATATCGTAGACAGAGAAGAAGAAATGAAAACTCTCACTCTTGATAAACTAGACAAAGAAAAACTTGAGCAACTAAAAGGATACTACTGTTTTACAGATAAAACAATTGCAAGTTATATCAATTGTGATGTTAAAGATTTAAAGAAGAAGAGAGAAGAGTTGGGAGTTATTGCCACATTCAAATCTGTAGATACCGAAGCTACAAGAATGAAAGACTATAGCCCATATTATTATTCTGTATATGATAAAAGTAAGTCTAGTGCTTATAATAAAACATCAGATAAGAAAAAAATAATCGTTATTGGAAGTGGTCCTATACGTATCGGACAGGGCATTGAATTCGATTATTGTTCTGTACATGCTGTATGGGCATTACAAAAAATTGGCTATGAAACTATCATAATAAATAATAATCCGGAAACTGTATCTACAGATTTTGACACAGCTGATAGACTTTATTTTGAACCACTAACAATAGAAGATGTTATGAATGTTATAGAGTTTGAAAAGCCTGATGGTGCGATTGTGCAATTTGGTGGACAAACAGCTATAAAGCTTGCATCGCTACTTACAGACAATGGTATAAAAATATTTGGTAGCCAATTAGAATCAATTGATACATCAGAAGACAGAGAAAAGTTTGATAAGATACTTGAAAAATTAGATATCCCAAGACCTGTAGGAAAAACATTATCTACCCTTGACGAGGCGATAAGAACTGCTAATGAACTTGGATACCCTGTATTAGTTAGACCTTCATATGTACTTGGTGGGCAGGGAATGGAAATCGCCTATAGTGATGTCGATGTAAAAGATATTATCCATGGAATATTAAAAACAACACAAGAACATCCTATACTTGTAGATAAATATCTAAAAGGCTTAGAGATAGAAGTAGATGCTATCTGTGATGGTACTGATATTTTAATACCCGGCATCATGGAACATATTGAAAGAGCTGGTGTACATTCGGGTGATAGTATGGCTGTTTATCCCCCACCTTCAATTGATGAAGAACTAAAAGAAACTATTATAAAATATACAAAGGAACTCGCTATATCATTAAATGTTATAGGGCTTGTAAATATTCAATATGTATATTTTGAAAATAGTTTATATGTAATAGAAGTAAATCCAAGAAGCAGCCGTACAGTACCATATATAAGTAAAGTTACAAATATACCAATGATAGACTTGGCAATAAATGTTATGTTTAATGCTAAGCTGAAAGATTTTGAATATGGTGTAGGGCTATACAAAGAGAGCGAATATTTTGCTATAAAAGCACCCGTATTCTCATTTCAAAAACTTAGAGGTGTCGATATAAGTGTTGGTCCTGAGATGAAGTCTACTGGTGAATCTCTAGGTATATCAAAAGATTATTTTGAAGCATTATATAAAGCTGTTATATCTTCAAATATAATATTACCAACAAAAGATAAAGGAATATTATTTTCTGTACGAGATAGCGAAAAACCAAAAACAGTGCATCTTGCCGATTTTTTCTCATTGCGTGGATACAAAATATATGGAACTCTTGATACAGCAAAATATCTTTCAGAATATGGCATAAAAATAGAAGGACTTTCTGCTGATATAAAAGATAGCGAGAATGTATATAAAGCAATGGAAGATGATAAAATTGGCTTTGTTATAAATGTTGCCACAAAAGGCCGTGCTACTAGTTATAAAAATGGCTTCCT
The DNA here is from genome assembly GCA_947040495.1 of uncultured Spirochaetia bacterium. Taxonomy (GTDB): domain Bacteria; phylum Spirochaetota; class Brachyspiria; order Brachyspirales; family Brachyspiraceae; genus CAMRBQ01. Next base: position 21,280 of record CAMRBQ010000020.1, on the reverse strand, counting down.
TGTAAGACGTAAGGCTGTTGAACTTGGCATACCATGTCTAACATCGCTTGATACCGCCTATACACTTATGGGTTGTATGCGTTCTGCTAAAAATATTAAAGATATGGATTTAGTAAATATAAAAGATATGCATAAATAAAAACATTTTTAATATAATACAAAATAAAAAAGGTGCCTAGAATATAACTAGACACCTTTTACTTTAATAGCTAAATATCTTATATCAATATTTATAAGAAAGTTGTAGCAGTCATTTTAGCTTTTCCACTTACTATTAAATGCATATCTATATGTAAGACTAAATGTCAAATTATCATGAAATAAACTAAGTTTTTCATAAGTACTATCACTATCATAAGGGCGTGTAACATTTAAATCGTAGCCAATTCTTAGTCCTAAATAATTTGCATCACCTAGTCTAAACTCTTGTCCTACAGCAAAAGCAATATCCAAATAAAATGGAGATGCAGATAAAATAGTTGTATCATCATAAATCGGAGTGCCTTCTTCATTATTACCTCTTGAAGTAAAAGCATAGTCCATAGAAGTCATAGGAAGATTTGCTTTTATACCAATAGAAACATATGTCACACCCAAACTATACTCATATTGCCCACGCAGCATTATAGGGATGTTAAGATGTAGAAACTTTTGAAAATTGGCTTGTGCTCCATTTGCTATTTCAGCCCCTTGATAGCTAATACTATCAACTATATCAAAGCCTAAGCCTGTTTCTAACGCCAAAAAAGGCATAAACTCAACCATAACATCGGTAGTTAAAGCAAAATTACCCGCCAATTTTTCTCCGTACAGTGGTGTATAAAGACTATCCAAATACGCTGTATCTTCCCCTCGTAAAAATGAAAGTCCACCGCCCAAAGATGCCCCGACAGATACTTCTACAGCATACGCTGATGCACTTACCACAAATACTGCCACTATCATCGATAAAACTTTTTTGATTTTATTCATAATCAAAACTCCTTAGTATAAAATATTTTAATAAAACACTTAGTAAAAAACTAAACATTCAATTAACATTTTGATAAAGAAGTATAGATATGTTTGAGAATTGATAAGAAAATATTTGAACTTTGATACAAAGGTGGCCGTTCAATATCTCTCAGTTGTTAGTGCTAACTAAACAAGAAAAGAACTTTAAATAGTCTCTTTAGAAAAATTATGAGCGGCCATATTCTCGACGGATATTTTATAGCCACTTCTCTAAAAAAATACTTTTTTATTATCTAGTTAGTTAATATTAAATACTTCTTACCAACTAAATATTAAATGTATAATTTTAAATTTTTACTCAGTTTAGAATTCTTCTAAAGAGACGCTCTCTGAGTTGAATATCGGATATACCACTTAGGTTTATACCCGAATGACTATAAAATAATTGTCTTATTTCACTACGTATGCTACATCCTAGCACGGGAATATATAACAAGCAACTCAAAGAGTACCTTTCTAAAGAAAACGTTAATAAAAGTCATTCTTAATATTTAGTTAGCAAAAAGGGGTATATCTAATAAAATATTAATGTCAACAATTTTTATAACATTAAGTAGCAAATTCTAACGATATTAATTAATAAAAAAGGTGCCTAGAATATAACTAGACACCTTTTATTTTAATATAAAATATTTATCTTAAGCCTTGTTATCGCTACCTAAAACACTTTTTATTTTATGCATATAAAGATTTTTCAATGCCTCTCTAGCTGGCCCTAGATATTTTCTTGGGTCAAATTCACCAGGGTCTTCAACAAACATTTTTCTAATAGCAGCAGTCATTGCAAGTCTACCATCGCTATCGATATTTATTTTACAGACAGCAGATTTTGCAGCCAATCTAAGTTGCTCTTCAGGTATTCCTATAGCATCATCTAATTTACCGCCATAAGAATTTATCATTTTAACAAGGTCTTGAGGCACACTAGAAGAACCATGCAAAACAATCGGGAAACCCGGTATACGCTTTTCAATCTCTTCAAGTATATCAAGTCTTATTTTTGGGTCTTGTCCTGGCTTAAATTTGAATGCCCCATGGCTTGTTCCAATAGAAATTGCAAGCGAATCAACACCTGTTTTCTTTACAAAATCTTCTACCTCATCAGGCTGTGTATATGTATGTGTATCACTTTTTACATCATCTTCAACACCAGCTAAAACACCAAGTTCACCTTCAACTGTAACATTATACTTATGTGCATATTCAACAACTTCTAATGTTAAATCAACATTTTTATTGTATTCATGATGACTTCCATCTATCATAACAGAAGAAAAACCATATTCAATACAGTTCTTACAAAGTTCAAGTGTATCACCATGGTCAAGATGTAACACTATAGGTATATTTTTACCAAGTTCCTTTGCATATTCTACAGCACCTTGTGCCATATAACGTAGCAAAGTTTGATTTGCATATTTACGTGCACCACTTGATACCTGTAAAATTACAGGACTACTCATTTCAACAGATGCCTCTACAATAGCTTGCATTTGTTCCATGTTATTAAAATTGAAAGCAGGGATAGCATATCCACCACTAACAGCTTTATCAAAGATAGCCTTAGAGTTTACAAGCCCTAAATCTTTATAATTTGTCATAAATTACTCTCCTTTAAAATTTAAGTTTATTATCTAAATATCAAATAATAAACCATTCTCAATATAAGATATAGTATAACATACCAATTATATATTTCAATATAAAATATAGTTGAATAAATCAATATATATAATTATTGTTAATTTTTATTGACCATACTTTAATATCGATTTTAATATTAAAAACATGCCCATAATAAATAAAACCACATTTGGTATCCACATCGCAAACCCGGGGGGGACCATACCTGTACGACCAATTGTCTCTGCCCCTATCAAAAGACCATAATATATAGCTATAATAATTAAGGACAAACCAAATCCACCACCTTTTCCACTACGCTTACTAACCATACCAAGTGGTGCACCTATTAAAACTACAAAAAGACATGCTGCTGGTATTGAAAAACATTTTTGAAATTCAATATAATAATATGCGGGAACAATTGTTTTATTCTTGTCTATTTTTTCTTTTAATAGTTTTTTCTTTTCTTTTAATACTTTATTTTTAAATTCATCAAAATTTAGATTTCTTATAGAGCCGCTCTCTTTATCTGTAATTTCTACAGTCTCTATAAGGCCTGTTCTAAAATACTCATACTCTATATCTTCTATCAGGTGATCATACACACCAATCTGATATTCATTTTTTATAATATCATTTGTACCTTTTGTATTCGCTATACTTCTATCAATTTCATAGTTTTCTATATATTTTTGTATCTCCCAAAACGGCATTTCTCTAAGACCTCTATCATGCCCACCAACACTTGCTTGAACAGTTCTTTTTATATTAATATCTAAATTATCAAACCTTGTAAATGTATTAGTTATATTTTCATTTTTATTTAATTCTTGGATTAAACCATCATTGAGCCTAAGCTTGATTAAATATGAGTTTACATCATTATTTATCCACTTTCCTTCTTTAGCTGTTATAATCGTATAATTACCATTTGCATCGCCACCAACATCATAAAGCAAAACATTTTTTAATTTATCACCTGATACATCTTGAGCACCTATATACTGCTGACTATCAGGTATTTTCAAAAATTTCATGGCATCAACAGTCATAGATGGTTTTGTATTAACAATATATATTGTCAATGCTCTATATCTATAATTAGTTTCAGGCATAATAACATTATTAAAAAAAAGTGAAAATAAGAATGTTAATACACCAAAAATTATAATAGGTTTATATATACGCATGACAGGGAAGGATAGGGCTTTCATTGCAACAATTTCATTATCACCAGATAGTCTACCATATGAAATAATACTCGCCATCAAAACAGCCATAGGTATTGTTATAGCCATATTAAAAGGAAGCATATATATAAATATTTCAAGCGACAGTTTTAAAGGGGCGCCCTTGTTTACAATCATATTTATTACACGTGGTAAAAGTTCCATTATAAAACCAAATGTAAAAAAAAACACACCCACCAAAAATGGGGAGACCGCCTCTTTGATTACATATCGTGTAAGTATTTTCATAATTTTAAATTAAGCCCAAAGTATTAAATTATTAGATCCTATTATTTATAACCCTATAATAAAAAAGATGTTATAACTTTTAATAAAATAATTATATATGAAATTGTAAATATTACATTTATAATATTTGGTAATATGTATATAACTGCCAACATAAATATAGCATGTGATGAGTTTTCAAGTTTAATATTAATATTAATAATTTGACAAAAATTATATATATAATAAATACATATTGCCACAAATGATAAAACAAATAATACCTTATAAATGACCGAAGGAAATATTGAAAGAAAAAGAGATAAAGGCAATAAAAGTATAAATACTCTATGAATAACAAATAAATCAAGTAATAATGTTTTTACAGATTGCCTTGGTTTATAACTATATAGAAGAGATACAAATAAATGTATTATTGATATATAAATTATATTTGTTATTGCATAATATAGAGCTATCGAAATTGCTAAAAAGATGAGTAGTACAATAGAAGTTCTTGTATTTGATATTAAAGTTAAAGACAATGTGGTTGCAAGTATTGATATAATATAAATATATATAGCAAATTTTATGCTTCTATTTTTGCCAATAATATCCACTGGTCTTATAAGAGAATTATATAGATATGTTAAAAATGACATGATGGAAACTACTCCATAACCAATGCATTTGGATATAGATACATAGGCAAGCCTTGATATTTTGAAGTAAACTTAGCAACTGATATATTGTTTTTTATATCGGCAAACTTAGCAACATTTTTTAATACTTGAGCTCCGCTTAAAAGCCTTCTAATCATATCAATTTCTGTAGATTTATTAGGCTGATAAGGGACTATATATGGGTCTTCTATATTATCGAGTTTGGCAAGCTCTGCCGCACGAATGATAGCATCATCTACAGTAGCTATACCATCGATAAGACCATATTCGGAAGCCAATATGCCAGAAAAAATACGCCCATCAAATAACTCTTCATGTGGACCAATAAGTCTGTCGCCTCTAGAATCTAAAATCTTATTGGTAAAGTTACCAAGCATACTCATTACTAGCTCATTAAAATATTGCTCTTCATCTGGGTTTATATCTTTAAATGGAGAAAGCGAATCTTTCCATTTTCCTGTTACAAATGAATAGCTTTTCACACCATATTCATCCATCAAACCCTTAAAATTCATAGTTTGAAGTATTACGCCAATAGAACCTGTAAGCGTACCCTCACTTGCATATATCTCATCACCTATCATAGCGAGATAATATCCACCACTTGCAGCAATATCTCGAAATACTACAACAACAGGCTTTTTATACAAATCTTTTGCCTTTTTCATGCGTGAGTATGCCTCATCACATGCAACTACAGAACCACCAGGGCTATTGATAGATATAACAATAGCTTTTGTATATGCATTTTCAGAATAATATTCAAATGCATCAGCCAGTGCCTCCGATGTAGAAGGCATATAACCAAATATATCATATGATTTTGCAGAAGAGATAACACCATTGAGCTCAATATAACCTATACCATCTTTATCTAACAATTGTTGTGTCATGGCATTTTGACCAACACTAATAAAATTAGAAGTCTTATTTGTTGGAAGAGCCGATTTTTTTGTTATAGTTGCAATTAGTCCAAGTATCAGAGAAAGGCATAAAAAACTAGAAAGCACTATTATTCTAGTTTTTTCTAATCTTTCTTTTCCCTCGGTTTTTTGTATCTTGGGGGTGCTTTTCTTGGGGCTTGAGATTCTTTTTGTGGTTGCCATTCTTTGTCCTCTTCATTTGTTATACGGTTCATTTCTCTATCTGTTTCATTTAGTCCTTTATCTATTATCTGTAATGAAACAAATACAACAGGCTCTCGACCTATAATTCTTAAGAACACCCTTTTTAGAGTTTCTCTTACTTCATATTTTATCAAAGATGGGGTCTTTTTATTTTTATTGAGTATCCTTTTTACGGTCTCTACTGTTGCTCTATTAGCCTCGCTAAATACAGCATCACTAGAGCTTTTCACTGCGGCACTTTCACCACCACCTCTATAGATAAAGCCCTTGCTTTCAATATTAACATTTATATCATAGTCATTAATATTTAAAACATTAACAACAATCATGATAAATACAACACCATTTGTAGAAAGTTCTTGTCTATCATTTAATACCGTTTCTTCGATATCACCAACACCTTTGCCATCAACATAGATATATTTTAAATCAACCAGATGAGAAACAACTGCCTTTCGATTTTTATCAATTTCAAGGCAATCTCCATTATAAACCAAAAATCCCTTGGCATTCAACTTTGTAAGACTTTCTACCAATGCTACATGCTTTATAAGATGCCTTTTTTCACCATGAAGTGGCATAAAAAATTTAGGTTTTACAAGACGAGACATAAGCATTAAATCAGCACTTGAAGCATGCCCTGATACATGTAAAACGCTTTTATCTGAATCGATAATCTTTACACCAAGAGCAGTAAGGTCATTTACCATTCTTGTAACACCCATTTCATTGCCGGGTATTACACTTGAAGAGAATATAATAATATCGCCCTTCGTGACTTTTATATGTCTATGCGAACTATTTGCTATTAAAGTCAATGAAGAATAAGGCTCTCCCTGTGTTCCAGTTGTCAAACAAACCAACTTTTCTTTTGGGTAACGATTTATTTTTTCAACGGGTATGAGCATATCATCTTCTACATGAAGATAACCCAAATCTCTAGCAATTTGTACATATTTTAACAAACTACGCCCAGACAAAGCCACTAGTTTTTTGTTCTTCTTTGCTGCATTCATTAAATTTTGTATACGTTCAATGCTACTTGCAAATGTTGCTACAACTATCATCCCTTCTCTATGGGCAAAAAGGTCATTCATGTTTTTAGACACTTCACTCTCACTAGTTGAAAAGCCTTCTCTTTCTACACTAGTAGAATCAGCCATGAGTAATAGTACCTCATGCTCACCATATTCGGCAAATTTATAGAAATCGATAACATTATCATTAATTGGATTTAAATCCATCTTAAAATCGCCAGTATGTATTATAACCCCGACAGGTGTCGTTATAGCGATAGAAACTGCATCTGGAATACTGTGATTTACTCGAATAAATTCGGTGGAAAAAAATCTACCAAATTTCTTTTTTGATCTCGATGTTATCTCTTTTGTTTTTATATTCTTAAATTCTTTCGGATAATCATGAGCCTTTGAAAGTAGAAATGCCAATGTAAGTTTTGTACCATATATTGGAATATTTGGAAATTTCCTCAAAAGGAAAGGGATAGAGCCGATATGATCCTCATGTCCATGAGTAAGAAGCAATGCTAGTATTTTTTTATTTTCTAAATACCTTGTATCTGGTATAACATAATCTACACCAAACATATTATGTTTTGGGAACATAAATCCCGAATCTATTATAATAACTTCATTATCGTACTCTACAACAAGCATGTTCATGCCTATTTCTCTAATTCCTCCAAGTGGAAGTATTCTAAGTTTTTTTATATTATGTCTCCATATTTAAATTGCATTTATTAAAAAATGCTTGTATTTTTAATAAAAAAATATATCATAAATTAATGTTTAGGTTTCATTGTACTTATAAAATATTAATAAGTCAAGGATATTTATTATAAATATTTACAACAAACTACAAAGGTATATTTTTCAGTGCTAGTAAATTTTTTTGGAAGTAGAGGCTCATTACCTAGTCCGGGGCTCGAATACAATGAATATGGTGGCAATACATCATGCATACAAATAGTAGATAAAGAAACATCTAACTTTATCATACTCGATGGTGGAACTGGTCTTAGAAATCTTGCAACAAAATTATTAAATTCTGATATAACAGAAAGCATTATACTATTATCACATTTTCATTGGGACCATATACTAGGCATTCCATTCTTTAAACCATTTTATATACCAAAATTCAAGTTTACCATATATGGACCTAAAAAAACAAAAGAAGAAATGTACAATACTATAAATCATGTATTAGCAGAAGATTACTTCCCTGTCAACTTTGAAAATTTCAAAGCAGACATAAAATTTGATACATTTGATGAGCATAAAAAAATACAATTTAAAAATTTTAAGATAGAAGCACTTTGGACAAATCATCCATGCTATACCCTTTCATATAAAATCAGCCTTGGCAATAAAACATTAGTTTATCTTACCGACCATGAGCCATATACAGAGAGGCTTCATAAAGTACATCCGCAGTTAGAAAGCTACAACAATAGTGGTTCTTTACTTCAGGCTAGACTAATAAACTATTTAGCAGATTGTGATTTACTGATTATAGATGCTGAATATACAAAGCATGAATATAAAAACAAATATAGAGGCTGGGGTCATTCTAGTATAAATGATTCTATACAATTGGCATTAGAGTGTAGGGCTAAACAAGTAATCTTACATCATCATGGGCAAGAACGTACAGATGAACAAATAAATATGATATATTCACAACTTATGCAATTATTCAAACAATCTAATATCAATATCAAATGCACATATGCAAAAGAAAACTCTTGCTTAGAAATATAGTATATGGTACAATAGAATCATGTTACTTTTTATAATAATTCCACAATTCATAATAATTATAATATTAATTCTGCTTTCTTTTTCATTCTCTGGCAGTGAAACAGCTTATACATCGCTAGATAAACTTACATTATCTCGCTTAATTAGAGAGAAAAAACTCAGAGAACAAGATAGAAAATTTTGGAAAAAATCACATTCAATGATTCCGTCTCTACTTGTGGGCAATAATATTGTAAATATAACAGCAACAGCAATCCTCACATCATTGTCTATAAATATTGCATCAAAAACTCCAGGTCTATCAGAAAGCATGGCTATATTATTATCAACAATAATATTTACTATTACCCTTTTAATTTTTGGCGAAGTGCTACCAAAGACATTTGCCCTTCTATATACAGAATCTTTCATTATACGCTTTTTTGGTTTTATGAAGTTTTTTTATATGATATTTATGCCCATTACAAAGGTACTTTCATTTTTTACATCATTCACAATAAAATTATTACCGGGTAAAATATCTAACAAAGAATCTATTTTATCTAGCATTGATGACATAACACATATTATACATATAGGACATAAAGAAGGGTTTATTGAAAAGGATACAAGAAATTTCCTCACGGGTATTATTGAGTTTCCATCAAAAAATGTATCTGAAATTATGATACCAAGGGTCAATATGGACTGCATTGATGCAGAGACAAGCATATTTGATATTCTAATACTTTCTGATGAAACAGGACATACAAGATTTCCTGTATATGAAGAGACTATTGATAATATAATTGGAATATTAAATATTAAATATATCATTAAAGATTATATAAATGGAAGACATCAGAAAAAAGCCATAGACTATATAATGTTGCCATACTTTGTCCCAGAAGACAAAATGCTTGGCTACCTTTTTAGCGAAATGCAAGCAGGTAAAAGACAAATGGCTATTGTTGTTGATGAATATGGTGGCACTTCAGGCATGGTCTCTATAGAAGATATATTAGAAGAGATAGTTGGCGATATTGAAGATGAGGTTGATAAAGAAAAGAACAACATTATTTTTAAAGATAAAAAGATAATGGTAAAAGGCGAGGCTTCGTTAGAAGAAGTGAATGAGGCATTGAAACTAAGACTTAATCATGGTGATTTTCAGACTATTGCTGGCTATATACTTAATATGTTAGATCATATACCAGAACCAAATGAATCTTTTAATATATCAAGCTATAGTGTTATTGTTAAAAAGATAGAGGATAGACGAATTGCGGAGCTTGAATTTGTCAAATCAAAACATATAAAAGATAATAATAATGAAGCAAAACAAAATATTTAATATTTATTTTACTGATGTTATCGAAGATTATATAAAAATTTTTAAAGCCAAATATAATACAGATGAGTTTATACCATATAATAGTAATATAGAAAACGCTTATGATATAGGCTCTATTCTTATATTAGATTATAAAACAATTAAAAAAGATATTTCGATTTTATCCAATTGTGAAAATATGTATTGTATTGCAATTGTTGGTATAGATGACAACATAGATGAAAAAATACTATCGCCTGACTTTATAAAAACAATATTAGAAAATAATTTTTCTTATATATCTTTTGAAAAAAGCTTACTACTTTCCATAAATTATTTTATAGAAAATATTAAATCATCTAAAACAAGCAGTGAAAACATATCATTGCTGGAAAAAAAATTAGATATACTTTATGAAGTCGGCATCGCTTTATCTGATGAAAAAGATGTTAACAAAATAATCAATATGATATTAATAAAAGCAAAAGAAATGACAAATTCTGATGCAGGTAGTATTTGGATATTAGAGAAAAGAAATGAAGAAAAATATATCAGTCTAAAATATTCCTATAATGATACATCCAAAATGGACTTCACACAGTTCACTATCCCTTTAAATAAACATAGTATTTCAGGCTATGTTGTAGACACAGGGGAATGCTTAATATTAGACGATGTATATAATATAAATAGCGATTCTAAATTTAGTTTTAACAAAGATGTAGATATTAAATCTAATTATAAAACAATATCGATGATGGTAGTACCACTAAAAAATAATAAGAACAAAGTACTCGGGGCTTTACAGCTTATCAATAGAAAAACAATAAAAGAAAGTTTGCCTAATAATCTAGCCGATTTTAAAGACTATGTTATAAACTATGACAAAGATTTATTAAGCCTCATTCAAGCATTTGCCTCACAAGCTACTATGTCTTTAGAAAATGCGATGCTATATGAAATGCTTAAAAACTCTTTTGAATCTTTTTTGGCTGCGAGTGTGGCTGCTATTGAAGCCAGAGATACTATAACATCTGGACATACTCATCGGGTTATAGTTTATACACTTGTTCTTGCTATGGCTGTAAATGAAAACAATGAAAGCATATATAAAGATGTGTTTTTTAATGACCAACAAATGGAAGAGATAAAATATGCTGCTTTATTACATGATATTGGCAAAGTTAGTGTAAAAGAAAGCATTTTGATGAAAGAAAAAAAACTATATCCATATCAAATGTGTGATATAGCAAAAAGAGTAGAAGAAGCAAAACACCAATATGCAAATAAGTTATTGAATAAAATTGACTTTTTATTGCCTGATGAGGATATAGAAGATATCAAAAAATCATATAATAAGTATATATCCAATTTAAATGATTCGCTTAATGAAATAAAAAAACTTAATGAGCCTAGTGTTTTTGATAGCAATAGAAATGATTTATTAAATAATATTTTAAATGTAACATACAGTAATGAAAGCGGAACACTACTACCAATACTAGAAGAAGATGAAATTTCATCATTAAAAACACTCAGAGGCAGCCTTACTAATGAAGAAAGAATACTTATGCAAGAGCATGTAATACATACAAAAAAATTTCTTGAACAAATAGCTTGGCCTGCTGATTTAATAAATGTAACAGATATTGCATCAAAACATCATGAATATTTAGATGGCAGTGGTTACCCTGATGGCATAGATGAAAAAGAAATATCTATACAAACAAGAATAATGACAATAGCAGATATTTATGATTCGCTCACAGCAAGTGATAGGCCATATAAAAAATCGCTATCTATAGAAAAATCTTTATCTGTTCTAAATGAAGAAGCCGAAAATGGAAAACTCGATATAGAACTTGTGAGAATATTTACAAGACTTCTCTCATAAAAATATTTGGAATATATAATCGATGAAGAATAATATTATTTACATTATTGGTCTTACAGGATGTGGCAAATCATCATTATCTCTCTTGCTTGCCAAGTATCTTTCATATAGTTTTTATGATTTAGATAATCTCATCGAAGAGCGAGAAAACAAAAGTATAAGTAAAATATTTAGCGAGCATGGACAGCCATATTTTAGAAATATAGAAAGTATTGTTTTAGAAAGCGTTTCTAATAAAAATAAATCAGTTATATCCACGGGTGGCGGCATTGTCGTAACCGAAAAAAACATCCCCATAATGAAAAATAGTGGTACTGTTGTTTTTATAGATAGAAACCCAGAAGTTATAATCGAAAATATTGACGATAGCAAACGCCCGCTTATAAAAGATAATAAAAACTATATCTTTGAAATGTACAATCAAAGGCATGATTTATATATAAAAGCCTCTGATATTATATTTAAATATGATAAATGGGATAGCGATATTAATATAACATTTAAATCTTTCATCAAAAATATTTCGGAATATATAAAATGATAAACTCACAAACAAAAATAGTATGTTTAATTGGAAACCCCGTATCTCATAGTCTGTCGCCAATAATACATAATAGCATATACAGGCTAACAAATAAAAATATGGTATACCTTAGCTTTGATATAAAAAATAATGAGCTCGACAAATTTATAGATTCTGTGAGGTCTCTTGATATTAAAGGTTTCAATATAACCATGCCACATAAAGAGGCAACTATAGATTTTGTTGACAATGTATTAGACAATCATAAAAGCATAAATACTGTAAAGCATATTAATAATAAACTTATAGCGACATCGACAGATAGTCTAGGTTTTTTATATTTATTAGAAGCAAACAATATAGATATCAAAGATAAAAATATTGTAATAATAGGTACTGGGGCAACAAGTAATATAGTTATAAAATGTATCAAAGACAATAGCAAATCTAATATTACAATAACAGCAAGGAATGAAGATAAACTTGAATCTACAGCAAAATTAGAAGATATAAATTTTATTCCATTAAAAAATATACAAGAGCTTTCTAACATAGATATTTTGATTAACACTACCCCACTTGGGATGCATGCGTACAAATATAATTTTGAAAATTTTAATTTTCTATCTATTATGAATAAATATTCCACCGTTATAGATAGCATATACAATCCTTGGCAAACGGCTCTATTAGAAAATGCTAAAAAACTAGAATTGCATACATATAATGGGATAGACATGCTTTTAGGGCAGGCAATAGTTTCCCATCAGTTTTGGTTTGATGAAAAACTTAGCTTAGATATAATAGGAAAAGTTAAAAATATATTATATTCTCATGCATATTGAAATAAAATAAATAAAAATTGATTGAAAAAAATAATATTCTTTATATAATCATAGTGAAAGAATATATAATTACCATGGACGAGGTTTATGAAGTACACACAAGATTTTATAAAAGGTATATGGAAGGAAAACCCCGTATTAATACAGATGCTTGGGATGTGCCCTACACTTGCTGTTACAAATAGTGCTACGAATGCTATTGGAATGGCATTGGCGACAACATTTGTTATGGTATGTTCCTCCGCTTTAATTTCAACTGTAAAAAGTATCTTTGCAAAAGAAGTGCGTATTATGGGCTATATAACAATTATTGCGACATTTGTAACTATCGTAGATTTATTCATGAAAGCCAAACTTCCTGAACTTTCAAAAAGTCTTGGTGCTTATGTGCCACTTATAGTTGTAAACTGTATAATACTCGGGCGTGCCGAAGCATTTGCTAGCAAAAATAATGTGTTTAGAAGTATGCTTGATGCTTTGGGTAATGGAATAGGCTTTTTAATAGCACTTACATCACTTGGAATAATGAGAGAAGTATTGGGTAATGGTAGCATATTTAACTATCCATTTTTGGAAAATATAAGAAATGCTCTCTCTGTAAATATGAGCGAGGATGCCAAAATAATATTAGGCCAATGGATGGAGCCTTGGAGTATTATGATATTTGCACCTGGGGCTTTTTTTGGACTAGCTTTGATAATGGCAGCAAAAAGAACTATTGACAGAAAACAATCTATGAAAAAGAAATAAAAATACAAATAGTTAAGGAAAAATAGAATGGAACTAATATTACTTTTTATAGGTACTGCTGTTGTAAATAATTTTGTATTATATTATTTTTTAGGAATATGCCCTTTCTTAGGTGTATCTGGCAAAATAGATTCTGCTCTAAGTATGGGTGCTGCTGTAACATTTGTTCTAACACTTACAGCTGCTGTTACTTGGGCTATACAACATTATATTCTCATCCCTTTAAATATAGAATTTTTACAAACAATAATGTTTATTTTAGTTATTGCTTCTTTAGTACAATTTGTAGAAATGTTTATAAAGAAAGTTAGCGAGCCTCTTTATTTGGCACTTGGAATATTCCTCCCACTTATAACAACAAATTGTTGTATTATGTTCTTGGCTACAGAGGGTGCAAAAAAAGATTATACTTTCATACAAAATATAGTATTTGGTCTTGGGGCAGGGGCTGGCTTTACATTAACACTTATTATAATGGCTAGTATACGTGAGCAACTCGAAGATGCAGATATTCCATATGCATTCAAAGGTGTAGGATTACCATTAACTGTGGCAGCTATACTATCAGTTATATTTACAGGATTTGCAGGGCTTATATAATACTTAGACTAAATAGACTGACATAATGCTTACTATATTTTAGATAACCTTACAACATGCAAATATAGCCATTACAGTGTAGATAAAGCATTTTACCATCTATGTAGAATATGCTTATTATAATTATATACAGGTATTTATTATGAAAATATTAGTGATAAATGGACCAAATCTTAATATGCTTGGCGAACGTGAAAAAGATTTATATGGCAAGTTATCCCTTGGTTCTATCGAAAAAAAAATTAAAGATGCTGCTGGTAGTAAAAATGAATTACTCTTCTTTCAGTCTAACCATGAAGGTGCATTAATAGATAGAATACATAGAGCTTTTGATGAGAGCGTTGATAGCATTATCATAAATGCGGGCGGCTTCACGCATACTTCTATAGCCTTAAGAGATTCACTACTTGCTGTAAATATACCTTTTGTTGAAGTCCATATAACAAATGTATTTGCAAGGGAATATTATCGAAAAGAAAGCTACCTCTCTGATATAGCCATTGGTGTTATCTCTGGATTTCAAGTAGAGGGATATCTCATGGCTTTAGGCTATCTACTCACAAGAAAAAAATAATAAGGACTTATAATAAAATGAAAAACTATCCTTATGAAAAAAGACTTGAAAATCTATTAACTTTAAACAATAGTAAATCTTTAATTGTAAAAAAAATAGAAAATATATTTTATCTTACAGGCTTCTGGGGTAGTGCTGGCATTCTAATAATACATAATGGTTCAAAATATTTATTTGTAGATTCTAGATATTTTGAATATGCATCCAATAATACGGTTGATACCGTTGTATTACTTGTAGAATCTTCATATTACAAAAGCATTGTAGAGTTTCTAAAAAAAGAAAAAATTAATAACATTGACATAGAAAAAAATGGGCTTTCTTATGAAGACTATGAGAGCATGACTAATATCTTTACAGAAAATGCAATAGGTTTTGCTATTGTCGATAGTATTATTGCAAATCTTCGTATAAGTAAAGATAAAGAAGAAATAGAAATTATTAAAGATAATCTATTAATGACAGAAAAAACATTGACAAAATTACTCGCTTTTTTAAAAGAAGGTGTTACAGAGATTGACATTGCAAGAGAACTTTACTACATTATTAATGTAGAAGGCGGAGAAAAAACATCATTCGATAGTATAGTCTTATTTGGAGAACGGTCATCACTTCCACATGGCAGGCCTAGTGATAGAGCACTTCGCTATGGTGATAATATACTCATAGATTTTGGTATTGTTAAAGATGGCTATAGAACTGATATCACAAGAACTTTTTTTCTAGGCAAAGGCAATAATTTTGAATATATGTCTAGGATATATGATGCAGTCAGAATGGCAAATTTAAAGGCGACCAAGAATCTTCATACGGGCATGGCTTGTAAAGATGTCGATGCTATTGCAAGAAATGTACTAAAAGAATATGAGCTAGATAAATATTTTGGACATGGACTTGGTCATGGTGTAGGTCTTGAAATACATGAGAAGCCATTTTTAAATGCTCACAGCAAATTATTTTTGGAAAAGGCAAGTATTATAACAATTGAACCCGGTGTTTATGTTCCAAATATCGGTGGTGTTAGAATAGAAAATATGGTACTTGTAACAAAAGAATGTGGTGTTTCTCTTAATAATACACCGATAGACATTATAGTGCTTTAAAAATTTATATGATAATTTTAAAAAAGGTTAAAACAATATGGTAGTCAAAAATATAAAAACTGTTATAACTCGTAATAGTGTAAACGAAGTATTTTTTACTCTATGCAAATCAGCCCCAGCATCTGAAATAGAAGACCATATAAGTAAAGTTTTAGATTTAAATATTGCTGACAGTGAAGGCAATACTGTAATGGTATATGCTATCACTGAAAATGGAAAAATAGATGTAGTTTCTTTGCTTGTTAAATCTGGGGTTAGTCTTTATAATATAGATAGCCTTGGACATAATGCCTTTTATTATGCTGTAAATCATAGCAACTCTATTGATATTATATACATGTTTTTAAAAGCAGGTTTTAAAATTAATGAAACATATAATACAGGTTATACTATGTTTGCCCATGCCTGTTCCAATAATACAAATTTGAATATAATAAAATTTCTTGTAAAATGTAAAGCAAATATAAATAGTATTGGTGAAAATAATATAACTATTGCAATGCTCGCAGCAAAAAATAATAAAAATATAGATATTGTTAGGCTTCTTATTGCTTTAAAAATAGATTTAAAAGCTAAAGATAGTAGTGGAAAAACAGCACTTTTATATGCTAGTGAATATAATGCTGATAGCAATTTAATTAAGTATCTCATAAAAGCAGGCTCCGATATTAATGCCGAGGATGATCATAAAAAAACTGTGATAAATAATCTACTTATCAATAGTGCTGATACTGATATTATAAAATATGCCATTGAAAAAGGGGCAAGTATTAATATAAAAGATGAATATGGAAGAACAGCCCTTATGTATGCTGCTTCAAGTTCCTACGATATAGAATTAATCGACATTATACTCAATAAAACAGAAAATATATATGAAAAAGATAATAAAGGTTTAACAGCTATATTTCATGCCACACAAAACATAGCTATACCATCTGAAATAATAAAATATTTAATCAAAAAAAAGTTTAGTATTACTGAATCTGATAATAATGGAAAAAATCTTTATTTATATGCTAGAAATAATTATATGCTTTTGGATGAAAAAGATTTACTCGCAAAAATAAAAAAACTAAGCTCCAACAAATAAAGCAAACTTGGATTTTCAATGCAAAAAGATAATTATTTAAAAAATAGAATCAAAAATATGTCCGAGTGGCTATCTTTATTTCTTATACAGTCAGGTTATCATATCGATTATGATATTGAAAGTTACAAAGAAATAGATAGATTTTTTGATGAAAAAATGAATCTTATGCTTTCAAAAGATAATGCAACATACATCTTTTCTATAGCTAGTTATATTGGTGAAGTATTAAAGTATTCTCATAAAGGAAAATGGTTTTATAATAACACCGAGACAACAGAGAAAACTATTTATATAAAATTAAATAATAATAAAATTATATACCCATTCGAAGTTGTTAGTCTGAGAATTAAAAAAGAAATACTTATACAAAATATAATAATTTAGCGAGATTTTAATCTATATTATAAAACCAATAACCTTAAATTGATTTCTGACTTTTGCTATCTGCATTTCTATCTGTATCTCTACGGGAACAAGCGAAGTATTACCTTGCTCATCCTTTATAATGTTTTGATATAAAGCATTTACATATAAAAAATAATAGTTTATTTTTTTGCCATTATCACCCATAATGCTACTCACATATATTGGCTTAGACAATTGATAACTAACAAATATTCTACCTTTGTCTTTTAAAAAAAATGCCAAATTATTTCCAGACATTTTTATTCTATATCTAAACTCGCTTATACTATTATCAATAAAATCTATAGTAAGCCCTCTAAGCTCATCAGAACTAAGTGGAGCAACCCTCATACCATCATATAGATACGGAGTAACCTTGGATATATCTTTTATTTTCAAGCCCTTCAAAACACTTTCTGTCATACTTGTAATACTTTTTGAATCTGCGGTGGTTATATTTGCACCACTTTGAGCAAACAAAATACTAGCCGTAAAAAAACAAAAAATAGTAATGAATATAATTTTTTTTAGCATAAACCTCTTAATTATATAAACAATACTTACAATATATATCTACTGACATCAATGTTTTTTACAATGTCTTTTAATTTATCTTTAACATACTCTTCATTTATCTCTATTTTTTGGCCACTACATTCATCAGCAGAAAATGATATCTCTTCAAATATTTTTTCCATGATAGTATGTAGCCTTCTTGCCCCTATATTTTCAACATTTGTATTTACAGTATAGGCTATCTCTGCTATATAATCTAATGCCCCATCTGTAAATGAGATTCCAACGCCCTCTGTCTTTAATAATTCTATATACTGCTTTGTTAGAGCATTTTTAGGCTTTGTTAAAATTGCCTTAAAATCTGCTTTCAGCAAAGGTTTTAATTCAACACGTATAGGAAATCTACCTTGAAGCTCTGGAATTAAATCTGAAGGCTTGTTTATATGAAAAGCACCAGCTGCTATAAAAAGGATATGGTCTGTACGTACTGGACCATAACGAGTATTTACTGTAGTCCCTTCTACTATCGGTAGCAAATCTCTTTGTACACCATGCCTTGC
Organism: uncultured Spirochaetia bacterium; assembly: GCA_947040495.1. Lineage (GTDB taxonomy): Bacteria > Spirochaetota > Brachyspiria > Brachyspirales > Brachyspiraceae > CAMRBQ01. Next base: position 2,415 of record CAMRBQ010000020.1, on the reverse strand, counting down.
AACATCTGCCGTGCTTGATGATTTATCACCGCTTACTATTTTATCTATTTCATCCAAAAATATTATGCCCATGCTCTCAGTGATATCTAAAGCAGAACTTGTTACTTTGTCCATATCAATTAAAGTATCACTAATCTCTGCAATCAAATGCTTTTTGGCATCGATAACCCTAAGTTTTTTTGTTTTCTTCTTTTGTGGCATTATAGAACCTATGACATTTTGAAACATTTCATTATCTTCAAATCCCATACCGGGCATCATATCGGTCATACCAGCTTGATTTAATTTTATCTTTATATCAACATAAACATCATCGAAATCGCCATTTTTTATGCGTATTTTCATCTGATTTCTTGCTGCAATTTTTTTATTCTCTTGTTTCTGCTCATCTTCATCAATTATAATTTCTGTATCTGTATCTGTATCTGTATTTTCTTTATTTTTTTTGATTGAAGGCATTATTAAATCAACTAGTTTATCAATTGCTAACTCTAAGGCTTCTGCTTCAACTTCTTTCATTTTTAATGACCGAGCATCCATGACAGCTATATTAACAAGGTCTCTCACCATACTCTCTACATCACGACCAACATAACCAACCTCTGTATATTTTGTAGCCTCAACTTTAATAAATGGGGCATTAACTAACTTTGCAAGACGCCTAGCGATTTCAGTTTTTCCAATACCAGTAGGTCCTATTAATATAATATTTTTTGGCGAAACCTCATCGCGTAAATCATCTGTCAATAATTTCCTTCTATATCTATTCCTTATAGCAACAGACACAGAACGCTTTGCATCTATTTGACCTATGATATATGTATCTAACTCATTTACTATTTTTTTTGGCGTAAGATTAGCCTCTAGATTTTTATTATCTGCATCTTTATTTACAATTAAATTATTTTCCATAATATTAGGATAATACCTCCACAGTAATATTTGTATTCGTATATATACAAATAGACGCTGCTATTTCAAGGGATTTGACAGCAATAGTTTTTGCATCGAGGTCTGTATTTTGCATCATAGCAATAGCTGAAGCCTTTGCATACTGCCCACCACTGCCTATTGCTAATATATTATTATCACTTTCTATAACATCGCCATTGCCTGACAATAAAAGCATTTTATCTTCACTTGCAACAATTAAAAGTGCTTGTAAATTTCTCAATGCTCTATCGGTACGCCATTCACGAGCAAGCTCAACAGCAGACCGAACTAAATCGCCCGCATATTCCTCTAATCGCTTTTCAAATTTTTCAAATAATGTAAAAGCATCGGCAGTGCTACCTGCAAAACCACTTATTATAGTATTTTTATACAGTCTTCTAAGCTTTACAGCATTGCCTTTCATAATAGTATCACCTAGCGTCACTTGCCCATCACCTGCAATGGCTGTAACTCCATTCCTAGATATTGCACAAATAGTTGTACCTTTGAACATAATACCTCTTTCCATTAATTAAAATAAACTGAAATTATTGTATATTAACTCATTGATATTTACAACCGTTTTAGATATTCAATGTCAAAATATTTTACATTATATGTATGTATACTTCTAATTTCTATATTTATAGGTTGAAATTAAAATTTTATAAATGATTATGTTATTTTGTTAGTATATTTAATTTGACATAGATAATTAAAAAGAATATAATTAAATAATAAATATCTTAAATATAAAAAATAGGCATATATGAATAAAAAAATGGCTATTGCTTTTGTTTTAATTTTACTATTTTTATTTGCTATATTGGCTTATTTTTATAAAACTATGTCCGTTAATAATTATGATGTTGAATTTGTGAAAGTGCATATAAAAGGGGCTGTGAAAGCACCAGGTATTTATTATATCAAAAAGGGATCGCCTATAACTTTAGTTTTAAATGAATGTGGCGGAATACTTCCAAATGCTACATTTCCAAAAAACTTTGATTATAACGCCCCAGTATACGAAGATATTACTATTATAATACCAAGAACATATTCTTTAAAAAAGAATATTTACGAATAAAAAAACATGGGATAAAGTAATGATAGAAAGTAAAGAACAATCATTTGAAAATAACGATGAAAATATTGTCATTAATGAAACTGACTATGATAATATACTTGGAAATAATTTTGAAAATGAGCAACAACTTGTCAGTGTAACAGATTCTGATAAGACAACAGAAAATGATGATAATATCAGAATGCTTGACGATGATATTGAAAACGATGAAGACTATCAAAATCTTTTGGAAATCGATTTATCTTTGCTAGAAGAATCCATGAATGATACAATAGAAGATCAACCAAACTCATTGGACGATTTGGATGGAATAGATGACAGCCTTGCTGATTTGGATGGAATAGATGATGTAGAGAGTATCAATTTAGATGATGTAGAGAGTATCAATTTAGATG
>CAMRBQ010000019.1 GCA_947040495.1 uncultured Spirochaetia bacterium | reverse complement strand
AGAGGAAGTGGCTAGTTGTGGACGAATATTTTTTGTGCTAAAAAGCCTTGCCATTACAACCACAACACTCCTATCAGCATAATTTTTTCTCTTACTTTTATATTTTTCACTCAATTATGCCTAAATATTTTTTTATAAACATGTACAAGTTTTATTGACAGCAAATACTCATATATTATACTATGATAAAATAAATATCTGGAAAAAATAGATGGACCTATCTAATTTAAATATAGAATACACAATAGATACTTTAAAAGCACTTAACAAATCATGGCAATTTTTTTCAAATTTAAGAGCCACTTGTTATAATTTTTCAAACTCTGATTTAATTTTAAATATTTTATCAACTAATATGATAAATATAGATAAAAATATAGGCATAGCTGAAATAGATAAAATTTATGATAATGATTTGGAAAATAATATATTTGCTATAAAAACAATTTGGGATAGTCCTTTCAGTATAGAATTGATTGAAAAATGTGTCCAAATAGTATTAGAAGATTATACTTTTATTATTAATTCAAATGACAAAAAACAACTAGATAATGATTGTTTTAGTATATTAAAATCAGATCATGACCCCGTTATAAAAACATTTTTACTGCATATAATCTTAGAGAATGCTCTTAAACATATTGAAAAGAAAAACAAAATTCTACGTATATTTAATATATATTTCCTCCATTATCAAGGATTTTTAGAACATCCAGTTTTATATCATCCAAGCCATTTTAGTTCATTTTTAAATGTAAATGAATATATAGATAATACAAATACGCTCAAAGAAAATATAGTTATAAAATTTATACATCAATTTCAAACTGTCTGTTTACTTGGAATAGAGGTATTAAATATTTATCATAACAATATCAATGATACTTATAAAAAAATAAAAGAAAGTGCATATCTAGAAAAAATATTTAGAACAGAAGATATATTCTCAAAAATATTTAGCAAAAGTGTTATCGATTCAAAATACCTTATGTCTACATTTGATTGGAAAAGAGATAAATCAATTAGATTTTTATCAAGCCTTTGTCATTGCAATTTATTTATAAAATTTAAATCTGATAAAAAAACAGTGTTTATAAATAATATTGTTTTTCTTACATTTTTTGATATAAAAAACAATCGTCATATACAAGATATTACAAAGACAAGAGATATAAAAAGTTATAACATGTAAACAGATTTTTTATCTTTAGCAATCATAGTACCAATTGCTTTTGTATGTTTTGATAGAGCATTTTTTTCTAAGAATAACATAAAATCATTTTCATATTTTGGGGCAACAAAAATAAGCAGCCCTCCTGAAGTTTGCGGGTCGCATAATGTTGTAATATGCTTATCTGTTAAATTGTTTGCTTTTTTACCATAACTCGCTTTATTACGCATAGTACCTTCGGGAACACATTCCATATCCAGATAATAGTCAATACATTTTGGAAGCACTATATTATGAAAATATAATTCAGATGATAGAGCACTACCCTCACATACCTCTATCAAATGCCCGAGCAACCCAAAGCCTGTAACATCTGTCATAGCATTTACATATTTTAATTTGCCTATCTCAAAACCAATATTATTTAATGTAAGCATTATCTTTTTTGCTACATTTTTATCTTTATCTCTAAGTATATCGACCTTTTGTGCACTGGCAAGAATACCAACACCAAGAGGCTTTGTTATAAAAATTTTATCGCCCTCTTTAGCGGTGTTATTTTTTTTTAGATTTTTTATATCAACTTTGCCATTTACAGAAAGCCCAAATATAGGCTCAACACTATCAATACTATGCCCCCCCGCTAATGAAATACCCGCATCTTTACAAACCTTTTTTGCCCCTAAAATTATTTTTTTGGCAACATCTATCGGGAGCTTAGAGACAGGGAAACCTAATATTGCAAGTGCTAAGATAGGATATCCGCCCATAGCATATATGTCAGATATAGAATTAGTAGCCGCAATTTGCCCAAAAATATAAGGGTCATCAACGATAGGCGTGAAAAAATCTAGAGTTGAAATTAAAGCAGTATTTTTATCCATTTGATATACAGCTGCATCATCTTTTGTATCATTACCTACAAGGATATTACTACTATGTTTAAATATATTATCATTATTTTTTAATATTTTATCAAGTACATCTGGGGCAATTTTACAGCCACATCCACCACCATGAGAATATTGTGTGAGTTTGATTTTTTCTTTCATCCAATTGCCTTCCTAAAAATAGTTATTATATATTAACAAGCATTAACAAAATATTCAAGGTGCTGGCTACACTTAAGTTGCATATTATTAATGCAATAATAAAATATAAATATATTTAAATATTAAATAAACTAGAAAATCATCAACTATTATCCACATAGTATTAGTAGGCTAGCTAATTATGGATTTAAACTACTTAAACGATTAAGCAATTAAAATTCAATGAAATAATTAAAGCATAAATTTACTTAAAATAGAATTTTATTAAAAAACTTGATTACTAGAGAAAAATTTCCTATACTTATTCTATCTACTTAAACGATTAAGTAGGCATTTTTATTATCAATATTGTTAAGGACATATATAACTTGGTTTCATTGAAGGATGTCTCAAAAAAATGTGGCTATTCTGTAGCTACTGTAAGCAAAACCATAAATCATCATGCTGATATAAGCGATGAAACAAAACAAAAAGTATTAAATGCAATAAAAGAACTCGGATATTCACCAAACTATACGGCTAGGGCTTTAAGGACAAAACATAATAATAGTATTGGCATTGTCTATAACACAGAAAATTCTTTGGGGTTGGCTCATAACCATTATTCAAAGATTTTATCTTCACTAAGGTCTACATTAGAGAAAAAAGGTTATGAGATGACATTCATAAACCATAGTAATACCAATGAAAACACTAATTATTATAGCTATTGTCGCTCAAGAAATTTTGATGGCATATGCATTGTCAATGTGAGCAAATTTTCAGATAAGCTAATGCCACTTATAGAATCAAAAATGCCTATAGTTATAATCGACTATAAATTTAATGAACATACCGCTATTATATCTGATAATATAATCGGTATAAAAAAACTAGTCGAATATGCATATGAAATGGGGCATAGAAAAATCGCATTTATACATGGTGGTATGTCATTTGTCACAGATTGTAGAATTCGAGGTTTTTATAAGACAATGGAAAAATTATCACTTGAAATTCCAAAAGAATATATTATAGAAGGTATATACACTGATGTCATAGATACTGCTAAAAAGACAAATTATTTACTCTATTTAAAAAACAAGCCCACATGTATTATTTTTCCAGATGATTATGCAGTAATTGGTGGTATAAATGCCATAAGAAATAAGGGATTATCTGTCCCAAATGATATATCTGTATGTGGATATGATGGAAGCTATATATCACAAATATTTTCGCCTAAGATAACCACTTATAAACAAGACTGTGAACAAATTGGAAGTATGGCTGCTACCAATTTAATATCTCTTATGGCAAAACCAAAAACTACGCTAATAGAAACATTTACAATAGAAGGAGAATTATGCAAAGGAGAAACAGTAGCAAATATTAATTAATGTAAATAGATATTTAATTGGATATATAATTAAATTGAATATATTTTTAATAAGAAAATATTATGCGGGGCAGCTCGATAAAATATTAATAAAATACTATTACTTATAAGGAGTAAACATTTATGAAAAGATTTTTAACATTTTTATTAGCGATTATTACGATGGCTTTTTTTGTTGCATGTGATGCACCTAAAAATACAGGCGATGGTTCTAAAATCAGTGATGGTGGGGATGGTGTTGTTGACACTTTGACAGTATTGCTTGAAATGAGTGACGGCTGGGCTCGCAACTTCAATATTTTTACAAGCAGCCCATATCAATTTCTACAAGGTTTTATGTATGAACCACTAGTTATATATGATTCTTATAACAATAACAAAGAAACAATGTGGCTAGCAGAGGATATTATTTCTGAACCCGACAATAAAGCATTAACAATTAAATTAAAAAAAGGTGTTAAATGGAGCGATGGTGAAGATTTTAATGCGGAAGATGTCGCTTTTACATACTTATATCCAAAAAATCATCCTGAAATTGACCGTAGTGGCTATTGGGGTGAAGATGGAAACATTGAAGATATAAAAATTGTAGATGACCATACAGTACAAATTATTATGAAGAAAGAAAATCGTTTTCATAGAAACTATTTATTTGCTTCTAGATGGATTGTACCAGAGCATATATATTCAAAAATAACAGACCCGGGAACTTATATATTAAAAGAGCCTGTTGTAACGGGGGCTTTTTCAATTATTGAAAACTTTCAACCTGAAGCTGTTTCCTTTGGGAGAAATCCAAATTATTGGAATGCTGATAACCTTAAAGTAGATAGATTAGTAATACCTCAATTCAACTCAAATGACGCAGGATTAGCCATCCTTCAAACAGGTAGTATAGATTGGGCTCATTTATTCATTCCTAATATTGAAAAAACTTACATTCAAGGCGACCCACATAGAAAGTATTGGTATGGTATGAATGATGGTGTTAGATTAGCTCCAAATTATATGACAAAAAATGAGGGCGCACGTAGAGCTTTTGAAAATGTGGAGTTTAAGCGTGCAATGAGTATGTCTATTGACCGTAAAGGGATTATTGATTCGGCTGTGTTTGGATATTTAGACCCTACTCTTCCACCAAATACAGGCTTACCACCTGCACTTTTTAAATATAGAAATAAAAAAGCAGATGCAATAAATAAAAAATATTCAGAATATAATGTGGAAGAAGCAAAAAAAATACTAGATAAAGCAGGATTTAAAGATATTGATGGAGATGGCTTTGTGGAACATGCCGATGGAACGCCTATTAAATTTGAAATCGTTTCTCCATCAGGATGGTCTGATTGGAATGATGGTGCTGCGATTTCTGCACAAGGAATGCAAGAGGCTGGTATCAATGCCAAGGCTACAACTGTTGAAGTGTCGATGCTTCCTGATGGCTGGAGTAATGGTGATTATGATGTTCGTTATTCAGGCAATGGCCAGGTTGCTGATATTTATAGATTTTACTATGAAACAATAGCAGATCAATCTCTAGTATTAACAGCTACTTGGTGGAGTGTTACACAAAACAACTATGTAAATGATGAAATATCAGATTTAATAATGAATGATCTCCCACTTGCCAAAACAGAAGAGGAAATACTTAAAATCACCTCTCAAATAGAACTATTTTTTGCTGAAAATATGATAAATATTCCAATCTTATATAATGGCAATTGGTTTGTTTACAATGATAGCAGATTTATAGGTTGGTCAACAAAAGAGAATACATTTATAAACCCTGCTAACACTATGCATGATTCTAAGATACTCCAATTAATGGCATTAGAACCAGTAAAAAATTAATTAGATATTTAAAATAATTTCCAGAAAGTCTATATATCTTTTATTAGCTATATAGACTTTTTGAAAATTATAAATCAAAAGTTTTTGGAGATATTAAACTATGAACTATATATTAAAACGTATAGGGTTTTATCTAATAGCATTTTTAGCTGCTATCACTCTAAATTTTTTTCTCCCTCGTATGATGCCGGGCGACCCTGTTCAAATGTTTTTAGCAGAGCTTTATAAGGGTGGTGGCAAAATAGATGAAGCTACTATAAGGTCAGTTGAAGCACTATTTGGATATAATACGGGAGAACCATTAATTGTCAGCTATTTTAAGTATATCGGTAGTATCTTTACAGGCAATTGGGGCATTTCATTTAAATACTATCCACAAACTGTAAGAGAGGTTATAGACAGGGGGCTAAATTGGACTTTATTTTTGGTAGGAACAGCCCTAGTTATTGGGTTTATCGTCAATTCTTTGCTTGGTATTTTTGTATCTTGGAAAAGAGGTTCTAGGCTTGATACAACATTCACAGTTGGGGGGCAAATTTTAGCAAATATACCCTCTGTTGTTACTGCATTAATTTTAAGCCTTCTATTAGCAAGGACAGGTCTATTCCCTACTGGCTATGCGATAACCCCACTTTATATGCCGCCAACTATGTTTGATTATTTCAAAGACATTGCATATCATGCATTTTTACCCATTCTTGCAATAGTAATAACGGGGCTTGGTGGGATTATGGGTATGCGTGCCAATATGATAAATCAACTCGGCGAAGATTATATTACAATGGGTATCGCAAAAGGTGTACCACAACATAAAATCATGTTCAACTATGGGGCAAGGAATGCACTTTTGCCAGTAGTAACATCGCTTGCAATGCAAATTGGATTTCTACTTGGGGGTTCATTAATTATTGAGCAAGTATTTAACTATCCTGGTCTTGGAAAAATAATGGTAAATGCAATAAATGGGCGTGATTATCCATTAATGCAAGGAATATTACTTATGTCAACGATGTTAATGCTTGTTGCAAACTTTATGGCAGATATTGGCATTCTGTTCTTAGATCCAAGAATAAGAAATCAAAAAAAATAGCAATGGTTATAAGGTAAATAATATGAAACAAATATTCAATTCTAAGCTAATAAAATATTTAAAAAGTAGTCCTAAAACAGCTGTTGGGATAGCTTTGCTTATGTCAATATTAATACTTACATTAGGTGCACCTCTATTTACTTCTCATAACCCTCTTAAGCGATATGAGGGAATGTATCAGATAGAGCCTTCGGGAGAGCATATTTTGGGGACAACACAGCTTGGTCGTGATGTTTTTTCTCAGACATTATATGGTGGACGAAAATCAATTCTCGTAGGATTTTTGGCAGGAAGTATAGCTGTATTATTAAGTTTATTTTTTGGAATAAGTGCGGGATATTTTGGCGGTATATATGATAGCATAATAAGCACTATTATAAATATTATTATGGCTATTCCAAATATAGTTTTATTATTAATTGTTGCATCACTATTAGGTGGAGTATCGCCTCTTATAATTTGTGTGATAATAGGATTCACGTCTTGGCCTTGGAATGCTCGGGTTTTAAGGGCACAGACTATGAGTATAAGAAATAGGGAATTTGTATACTCAGCAGAAACATTGGGGGAATCTACACCAAGGATACTATTTGTAGAAATAATGCCAAGTATGTTATCAATGATAAGTTCAGCATTCGTGTCAACTCTTATATATGCTATAATGGCACATGCAACTTTAGAATTCATTGGTTTTGGTGACCCACTTTCTGTTACTTGGGGCACGATGCTTTATAATGCCCAAACAAGTGGTGCTATGCTTTCGGGTGCTTGGTGGGAAGTTGCTGGCCCAGTTGGCGGGCTTATCCTTCTTGGAACTTCACTTACGCTTATCAATTTTTCAATAGATGAAATATCAAATCCGAAGCTAAGTGCTAGCCGTTTTATGCGTGCATTTTATAGAAAACAAAAGAAAGAACGACATATACTTAGAAAACAGAGAAAGGGGGCTTATTAGTCATGGGAAAATTATTAGAAGTAGAAAACCTTTCTGTCGAATATGTTACTAGTAATATAGGTTCGATAAAGGCAGTAGATAATGTGAGCTTCAATATAAATGAAGGAGACAGCCTTGGGCTTGCAGGAGAATCTGGCTGCGGCAAAAGTACAATAGCCTACTCTCTTATGAAACTACATCGTCCACCTGCTATGATAACAGGTGGGAGTATCAAACTCAATAATATTGATATACTCAAAATGACAAACAAAGAACTACAAAAATTTCGTTGGAATGAGGCTAGCATGGTTTTTCAATCTGCAATGAATTGCCTTAATCCTGTTGTTACAATCGAAAAACAATTTTTAGAAATATTTAAATATCATGGCATTACAAAAAATAAAAAGGAAGGCTTAAAATTATCGGAAGAGCTACTTTCCATAGTAGACATACATCCCGAAAGGCTTAAAGATTATCCTCATCAATTTTCTGGGGGGATGCGTCAACGTGTTGTAATTGCAATGGCTCTTGCATTAAAACCAAAATTACTCATTCTTGATGAGCCCACAACAGCACTTGATACTGTTGTTCAACATGATATTTTACAAAAAATATATGACCTCAAAAAAGAATTTAATTTTGCTGTCATATTTATAACTCATGATATAAGTTTGATGATGGAGTTTTGTGATATGGTTGCTGTAATGTATGGTGGAAAAATAGTTGAGCAAGCTTCTTCAAAAAAGATATTACATAGTCCAAGCCATCCATATACATTTGGACTCAAAAATTCATTCCCATCTCTAAAAGGAAAATTAGAATATATGGAAGGTATAAAAGGCAATCCATTAAATCTTAGCAATATACCTCAAGGTTGTAGATTTCAAGATAGATGTTTTAAGGCTAGTGAAAAATGTTTTGAAATTGACCCAGAAATAACGAGTTCGGGCAATGATTTTTTCTATTGTCATAATCCTCTAGTCAATAATGGGGGGGTATAATATGATAAAAGATAAACCTATATTCAGTGTAAAAAATGTATGTATCGATTTTAAGGTAGGGGGTAAAAACATACTTTCTAAACGAAGCGTACTAAGGGCTCTCAATGATATAACATTTGATTTATATAAAGGAGAAACATTGGCAATCGTTGGTGAATCTGGTTGTGGGAAATCAACTATTTGTAGAACGGCTATGCGATTTCATAGTCCAACACAAGGGGAAATGACTTTTGAGGGAAAGAATATCCATAAACTAAAAAAAGATGAACTCAAAAATTATCGTCAAAAAGCACAGATGGTATTTCAAGACCCATTTTCTTCTTTAAATCCACTGCATAGTATTTATTATCATCTTGAAAGACCTATGAAACTTTATCATAATTTTAGCAAGACCGAACGTATCGAAAAGATGAATGAATATCTTGAATTAGTAGGCTTAGTGCCCGCAAAAGAACAAGGTGAAAAATACCCACATGAACTTTCTGGTGGACAGAGACAAAGGGCATACCTTGCAAGGGTGCTTTCTGTCGGGGCAGATATTGTATTTGCAGATGAGCCGACCTCCATGCTTGATGTATCTATACGCTTAGGCATATTAAATATGATGAATGACCTTAAACATAAACTTGGGAAATCATTTATCTATATCACTCATGATATAGCTACGGCAAGATATGTTTCTGATAGAATAATTGTTTTGTATGCGGGACATATGGTAGAATGGGGAGATGTTAATAAAGTTATAATCAATCCAAGACATCCATACACCAAGCTACTTATAGCCGCTGCTGCCGACCCAGAAAGAGAAGGAAAGGTTGAACTGCCTATTGTAAGAAATCAAGAATCTGAAGTTACTGTATGGACTCCAGATAGTAAGGGTTGTCCTTTCAGGCTACGTTGTCCTGTAGCAAAATCAGAATGTGCCGAAGAATTTGTAAATGCTAAGCAAGTATCTGAAAATCAATTTATCAGATGCATCCATGACTAATATTATTGTTATTATTAATAGTATTTAAAAAATTAATTAAGGATATAAATAAAATGAATTATAAATTTGATTGGAAAGAATATGCAAAAATTGCAAGAGAGGTTGCCGCTGAAAGCTGCGTGCTTCTTAAAAATGATAATAATATTCTACCACTTGTATCAAAAGAAAAAATCTCTATATTCGGTAGGATACAATTTGATTATATTAAAAGTGGAACTGGCTCGGGAGGCATGGTAAGTACACCTTATGTTATAAATATATTAGATGGTCTTAAAGCAAAAGATAATATTACTATCAACGAAGACCTTGAAAATAGATATAGGAAATGGCTTTTAGAAAATCCATTCGACGTTGGCAAGGGTTGGGCACAAGAGCCATGGTGTCAAAAAGAAATGCCGCTTAGCAAAGAACTTATAAAACAAGCCTCAGATAATTCTGATGCTGCTATTGTTATTATAGGTCGTTTGGCAGGAGAGGATAAAGATAATAGTGATACTGAAGGCAGCTATTTATTAACACAAGAAGAACATAATATGTTGGGCTCCGTATGTGAACATTTTGATAGAGTAATTGTTGTTTTAAATGTTGGAAATATTATAGACATGAATTGGGTATCTCTTTACAAACCACAGGCTGTTTTATATGCTTGGCAGTGTGGCTGTGAGGGAGGCAATGGTGTTTCTGATGTTATTGTCGGCGATGTAAACCCTAGCGGTAAGCTACCCGATAGTATCGCAAAAAGTATGAACGATTATCCATCTACCAAAAATTTTGGCGATGCTATAAAAAACATGTATGCAGAAGATATTTATGTGGGCTATCGCTATTTTGAAACATTTGCAAAAGATAAAGTTGCATACCCATTTGGTTATGGGCTTTCATATACACAATTTGAAATATTGATGACCTATTTTCAAAGAGTGGAAGATAAAATAGATATAACAATAAATATTAAAAACATAGGTGCTGTTGCAGGCAAAGAAGTTGTACAAGTTTATTGCAATCCTCCACAGGGTGTACTCGGCAAGCCTATTAGAAACCTTGTGGGCTTTGCAAAAACAAATAAAATATTACCAAATGAAAGTGAAAATATAAAAATAGAAATATCCATAAATAATAGTGCATCCTATGATGATGGAGGATACACTGGTAATAAATCTTGCTATGTTTTGGAAAGCGGGGAATATAAATATTATATAGGCAATGATGTTCGCAGTGCAAAAAAAATTGGAAGTATAATATTAGATGAATTAAAAGTAGTAGAACATCTTACACAGGCGGCTGCCCCCGTACAATCATTTAATAGAATAAAAGCTGAATTAGAAAATGGAAAATTTAAAGAAGTAAAACAATCTGTACCACTACGAGATGATAGTTATATTCACTTTTCAAAAGATAGCGAATTAGAAATAATTACTTATACTGGCAACAAAGGTTATAAACTTATAGATGTGTACAATAAAAAAATTGACCTAAATAGTTTTATCGCACAATTAGATGATGAAGATTTAATTTGCCTTACACGTGGTGAGGGAATGAGTTCGCCTAAAGTTACAACTGGGACAGCGGGTTCATTAGGCGGTGTAACTGACAATCTACTAAAATTTGGAATACCCACAGCTTGTTGTGCGGATGGTCCTTCAGGTATACGTATGGATAGTGGGGATATGGCATTTTCTATACCGAATGGAACTGCGCTTGCTTCTACATTTAATGTAATCCTATGTGAAAAACTATTTGAATATTTCGGCATGGAACTTGCAAAAAATAAAATAGAAACTGTACTCGGGCCTGGAATGAACATACATCGAAGCCCATTAAATGGTCGCAACTTTGAATATTTTTCGGAAGACCCATTGCTTACAGGTAAAATGGCTGTATCACAAATGAATGGGCTACATAAATATAATATTACAGGGACGATGAAACATTTTGCATGTAATAATCAAGAGTTTAAGCGTACAGAAATTGACAGTATTGTATCAGAAAGGGCACTCAGAGAAATATATCTAAAAGGTTTTGAGATTGCTGTAAAAGAGGCAGGGGCATATAGTATCATGACTACATATGGTATGCTAAATGGTATTTATACGGCAAGCAATTATGATTTGGTGACAACTATTTTACGTGATGAATGGCATTTTGATGGCATTGTAATGACTGATTGGTGGGCAAAACTTAATGATGAAGGAGAAGTAGGTATCTTACAAAATACTTCAGCTATGATAAAAGCACAAAATGATATTTATATGGTTGTATCAGATGCAAAATCAAATAGTCATAAAGATAATACAAAGGAAGGGCTAGATAGTGGTAAAATCACATATGCACATCTTACCCGTATTGCCAAAAATATTTGTAGCTTTATACTTAGGTCTCCTGCTATACTAAGATTAGAAGGTATCTATAATATTAAATTTGATGAGATTAATAAAATAAAAGAAGTCGATATAAATAGTGTTATGCTAAAAGATGTTGTGCCTACAAAAGAAGGAGCCATGGTTGATATAGTAGGGCTTAATACATCTAAAGGCTCTAGTGCAAAGTTTAATATGTTTACACCCGAAAAAGGTAAATACTCGCTCTCTTTTGAATTAAGTGCAGATATTGTTGGTGTGGCACAAGTACCTATGACAATATATAAAAATAATCAAGTAATAAAAACATTGGTAATAAATAGTAATAATTGCAAAAACTATAAAGAGGAAGTTGAGTTTGATGTATTTACCTCAATAAATAGCTTCATAAAACTAATGTTTAGTGGCAGTGGTATTAAGATAGATAAAATTATAGCATATAAAAAATAAATCTATTATTATAATTTTACTCATAAAAATTTATGTGGTGTCAATTTTTATTATTGCACCACTTCTTTTTATTTTGTACTATTTTTACAGAAGCAAGTATAACTTTAATATATTATAAAAATATCTATATTTTATCGAAGCCTGTATATTTTCTTAGAGCCTCGGGAATGACAATGGAGCCATCACTTTGTTGATAATTTTCAACTATAGCAATCCAAGTACGCCCAACAGCAAGCCCACTACCATTAAGTGTATGAACTAGCTCTGTCTTGCTACCCTTTCTATATCTAATCATCATCCTTCTAGCTTGAAAATCCTTACAATTACTTATGCTAGAAATTTCACGATATTTATTTTGAGATGGAAGCCATACTTCTATATCATATGTTTTTGCTGCTCCAAAACCTATGTCTGAAGAGCAAAGTACAACAACACGGTAAGGTAGTTCAAGCAGTTGCAAAACTCGCTCTGCATTGGCAAGCATATTTTTATGCTCAAGTTCTGATTCTTCAGGCAAACAATATTTCACAAGTTCCACTTTATCAAATTGATGTTGTCTAATCATTCCACGTGTATCTCTACCATAAGCCCCTGCCTCACTTCTAAAGCAAGGTGTATAGGCTGTTGCATATATAGGTAGCAATTCTGTTGGTATAATTTCATCTCTATATATATTTGCTAATGGAACTTCGGATGTTGGAATTAAATAGTACGGTGGGTCATTTTGAGTTTTAAATAAATCCTCTTCAAATTTTGGAAGATTACCAGTACCAGTCATAGTTTTTGCATTAACCAAAAGTGGTGGCATAAACTCAGTATAGCCATGTTCATTTGTATGTAAGTCTAACATAAACTGAATAAGTGCTCTTTCAAGTTTTGCCCCCTTACCTTTAAACAAAGCAAACCTAGAGCCTGAAAGTTTTGCAGCACGTTCCAAATCTAATATATCTAAATCTGTTCCCAAATCGACATGGTCTTTTACTTCAAAATCAAATATCCTAGGCTCACCTACTCTACTTATTTCTTTATTATCATCCTCGCTACCACCCTCTGGCACATCTTCCGATATAATATTTGGCAAATAAAGTAGCTCATGTTCTGTTTTTTCTTGCAAGATAGATAGCTCTTTTTCTTTTTCAGATAATGTATTAGTAGATAACTTAACACTTTCTCTTATTTTTTCAGCCTCTTCTTTTTTACCCGACTTCATTAATTCACCAATAGTCTTTGAGGCTTCATTCTTTTGAGCCCTTGCAACTTCAACCTCTTTCATTAGAGCAAGCCTTTGATTTTCAAGTTCAGCAATTTTATCGAGAGATACATCAGTTCTACGTTTTCTCAAATTTTCTTTTACAATACCAATATTTTCTCTGATAAGTTTTATATCGATCATAAGTATAGCCCCATAAAGTTGTATTTAGTATTTCAAAATAATAACATATTTTTTAAAAAAATACAGTTTGAAATATATATAAAACATTTTATAAATAATGACATATATTAGATTTTTTAATGCCCTTATATATAGAGATTAACATAGTCTTTTATATATTATAAATTGTGTAAAACTTTAAACTACTAAACTATTATTAAAAGAATAACTAAATTTAATTAAAGGAGTAGTAGCCTATGCTGCATTTTAAAAACAAAATCAAACACAATTATAAAGATGAGTCTCATGGTTCAAAAAGTGCCCTAAGAATACTTCCGAAATTTAAAATGGCAAATGAAGAGATGGACCCTAAAATTGCATATGAATCTGTTTATAGTGAATTGGCTTTGGATGGAAATGCATCTTTAAACCTTGCAACATTTGTTCAGACATGGGAAGAAGAAGAAGTGCATAAACTTATGGATGACTGTATTGTAAAGAATATGATAGACAAAGATGAGTATCCACAAACAGCAGCCATAGAAGAAAGATGCGTACATATGCTCGCTGATCTTTGGAATTCTCCAGATGCAACAAATACATTAGGCACTTCGACTACAGGCTCTTCAGAAGCTGCTATGCTTGGTGGTCTTGCTATGCTTTGGAATTGGCGAAAAAAAATGAAAGAGCTTGGCAAACCTACAGACAAGCCTAATATGATTACAGGTGCTGTACAAATATGTTGGCATAAATTTGCAAGATATTGGGATATAGAAATACGTGAAGTCCCTATGGAAAAAAACAAGTATATGATGAATGCAGATGATATACTAAAATATGCAGATGAAAATACTATATGTGTTGTCCCTACTCTTGGTCTAACATTTACATTACAATATGAGCCTGTTCTTGAAATTGCCAAAGCATTGGATAAACTACAGAAAGACAAAGGCCTTGATATACCTATACATGTAGACGCCGCAAGTGGTGGATTTTTAGCACCATTTATTGAAGAGCAAAAATCTTTAATATGGGATTTTAGAATCGAGCGTGTTAAATCAATAAATACATCAGGACATAAATTTGGTCTTGCACCTGTTGGTGTGGGCTGGGTTATTTGGAGAGATGAAAGAGAATTACCTAAAGAACTTATATTTAATGTAAATTATCTCGGTGGAAATATGCCTACATTTGCCCTAAACTTTTCAAGACCAGGTGGACAGATAGTTGCTCAATATTATAATTTTATAAGGCTTGGAAAAGATGGTTATAAAAAAATACAAAACAATAGTTCCTATATTGGTCAATACCTTGCAAAAGAAATAGAAAAATTTAATATATTTGAAATCGTTTATGATGGTAAAGGTGGAATACCCGGCTCCGCTTGGAAGATTAAAGATAATTGTAATGTTAGTTTTAATCTATATGCCTTAGCTGATAAACTTAGGACACGTGGTTGGCTTGTCCCCGCTTATTCTCTACCAAAAAATGCAAGTGATACTGTTATACAAAGAGTTCTTGTAAAGCAAAACTTCACCCTTGACATGGCTTCTTTACTTGTTGATGATATAACAAATGCCATTGAATATTTAGAAAAACACCCTTCCACAACACCTGTTACAGAAAAGGAAGGCTCATCATTCAAACACTAAAATATTTTTCAAGCAAAATATTTGATTAAAAATAAAATAAAAAGTGAGGTTTATTTATGGACAAGAAAAAATTAAGTGTATTTACATTTGCTATGATAAATGTCGCAGCGATTGTAAGTTTAAGAGGGCTACCAGCAGAAGCTGTATATGGTCTTTCATCTGTATTTTATTATATATTTGCAGCCATATGTTTTCTCATCCCTGTATCATTAGTTGCAGCAGAACTTGGTACAGGCTGGTCACAAAAAGGTGGTGTATTTCGATGGGTTGGTGAGGCTTTTGGCGGGCGTATTGGATTTGTTGCTATATTTTTACAGTGGCTACAAAATACTATATGGTTTCCAACGGTACTAACATTTGCAGCTGTTTCTGTAGCATTCATCGATTCAGATACAACATTTGCAGCCGCTCTATCTGCAAATAAACATTATACATTAGCAGTAGTTCTCATCGTATATTGGACTGCAACTATTATAAACTTTTTCGGTGTAAAGATGTCTGCCGCTATCAGTAAATGGGGCGTTATGATTGGTACATTTATTCCTGGTATTACAATAATAGGACTGGGGATATATTATTATTTTAGTGGCAATGCTTCCAATATTGCTTTTAATGCAAAAGACCTTCTACCAAATTTAGACAATTTTAATAATCTCGCACTTGCTGTTAGTATATTTCTATTTTATGCAGGGATGGAAATGTCAGCCGTCCATGTTACCGAAATGGAAAATCCAAAAAAAGATTATCCTAAGGCAATATTTTTGGCGGCTGGTATAACTGTGGTACTATTTATTATTGGAACATTATCTATTGGTGTCATCATACCTAAAAAAGACATAAATCTTACACAAAGTTTACTTGTAGCATATTATAGAGTATTTCAAATGCTTAATGTAAAATGGTTTGGCAGTATTATGGCTATATTTTTGGCTTTTGGGGTATTCGGTCAAGTTACAACATGGATTGGCGGGCCAAGTAAAGGACTTTTGGCTGTTGGCAAGGCAGGCTACCTTCCACCATGGCTACAAAAATTAAATAGCAAAGGTATACAAGTTAATATACTACTACTTCAAGCATCTATAGTTACAATACTTTCTATAATGTTTGTGCTACTTCCATCAGTTCAAGCAGCATATCAAATACTTACTGCTTTATGTGTAACGCTATATTTAATAATGTATGTTCTACTATTTTTAACATTTATAAAACTACGAATTACAAAGCCCGATGTAGAGCGAGCATTCAAAATCCCCGGCAATACATTAGGCATGTGCGTTGTTGGAGGAATAGGACTTATCGCATCAGTTGTTGCTTTTTTCTTTGGATTTTTACCACCAAGCCAAATAAAAACTGGCAGCTCTCTTAATTGGATAGTAATGCTTATAATAGGAAATACTATTGGTGTAGTAATACCACTTATAATATATTCATTCAAAAAGGCTAGTTGGAAATCTAATGACCCTGGTGATATATTTGAACCTTTCTCATGGGAAACAAAAAAGGCAGAAGATATAGACGATATTTAAGTTGCTAGATTTAATGCAATAAACATTAACAAATTAAAAATACAATATGCCTCTTTAATATTTATTATTATGGAGGCGTATTTTTTTTCTAAAAATCAATCAACTAATATAATAAAAAATTATCCCTTAACACCACCATCGGTAAGACCCGCTATAATATATTTTTGACAAAAAGCAAATATAACAATTGTTGGCAAAAGTGCTACAACAAGACCCGCACTCATAACATCCCAGCTTACACCGCTTTTTGATATGAATGAATTTAATGCCACTGGAATAGTCATTTTTGATTCTGAAGATATAAATATAACAGCAAGAAATAATTCATTCCAAATATTTACAAAAGAAAAACTAAAAATAGCTACAACACCTGGAAGTGTTAGAGGCACTACTATACGAAATAAAATAGCAAATCTATTAAGCCCGTCTAACATGGCAGCCTCTTCAAGTATATATGGAACTTTGTCAAAAAATGACTTCGCCATAATAGTACCAAAAGCTATCATCGTTGTAGTATATATAAACATCAAAGACAATAGACTATTTGTAAGCCTAAATTGTGAAAATACAGAATAAAGTGGAACCATCAATATAAAACTTGGGACCATCTGTGTGAAGAATAGAAACAAAAGCATCTTAGATTTTGTTTTGACATTATCAATCCTCGACAATGCATAACCTGAAAGCATACATATAAACAATGATACAATAGAAGAAAAAAATGAAACTAAAAAACTATTTTTGAAATACATACCAAAATTACTATAACTAAACAATTCTCTATAGCTATTAAATGTAGGTATATCAGGCCAATACTTCAATGGAAATGTATATATCTCTTCTGGAGTTTTAATTGACGTAATAATAATCCATGCCAAAGGCACCACAGCTGCAATAAAAAATACAACTCTCAATAATGTTTTGACGACCTCTATAAAAATACTTTTTTTCATTCTATTTAGTCCTCTAAACGTGAAGTGAAATATAACATAGCTATAGTATATATCAATAAAATGCCTATTATAATTAAGCCCATAGCTGTACCTTGTCCATAATCATATTGCTTAAATATTTTATTTATCATTTGTATTGCTAGTATATTCGTTGCATTAACAGGCCCACCATTTGTCATTCCATATATAATGTCTGGAAAATTCATTATCCATAAAGTACGCAGCATTATAGTGCTTATTATAGTTGGTCGAATATATGGTATTGTAATAGATATAAGTTGTTGGAAGCTATTCGCCCCATCTATCATAGAAGATTCTATTACTTCCTTGGGCACAGTTTGTAAAGCAGCGAGTAGCATTATTGCAAAATAAGGAACGCCATACCAAACATTAGCGATAATAACAGAAACCATCGCCAAATTCGGGTCGGACAAAAAACCGATAGGCTGATTTATAAGATTAGTTTTAATCAATAAATCATTGACAATACCAAACTGACCATTGAAAAGCCATGACCAGACCAAACCTATAGCAAATCCTGATAAAGCCCATGGATAAAATATAAAACCAGAATATATTTTCTTACCGAAAAAATCATCTTTCAATAAAAGAGCAAGTAGAAATCCTAATAGAAATTGAAATATCAAAGACCCTACTACCCAAAGAAAAGTATTAAAAAGTATTTTAGTAAAACTTACATGTTCATCAAAAATTATATTCTTAAAATTATCAAGCCCATTAAAGCCAACTTGCGAAAGATCAAATAGATTATAATTTTTAAAAGCTATCTGTATCCCATTGAGAAGTGGCAAATATATTATTGAGGTAACAAGTATAGCAGCAGGTAAAAATAAAAACCAAAAATTATATTCTTTTCTTTTAATCTTCATAAATGTACAATTTTATCCTTTTAAACTATATAAGGCTAATATAAAAAATATACCAACCTTATATATTATAATAAAATTTACTTAGCCCAATACTTAGCCCATACATCCATAGCTTCTTTTGCAGCCATATCACCAATCAAAGCTGATTGATAATACTGTTCTTCAAGTTGAAGCCAACCCGGATATTTTGGAGAATCTAGAGGGACTTGTACAAATATATATGTTTCTGGGTTTGCTAACATATATCCCCAAGCCTCATAAACATCTGTGGCAAAATATGAATCGCCTTCATAAGCAGATTTAAACATCGGCAAAGGTCCATAATTTTTATTCCATTGAATATTCTCTTCTGCTGAACATAAGAACATCAAAAAATCTACACTTTCTTCTGGATATTCAGTATATGAAGTAACACCAAAACCAGAATAGCCCGGATAAGAAGCTGACTTACCAGAAGCCTCCCCCACTGGCAGAGGTACGACATTAAATTTCGAAGAATCTAATTGTTTTTGTACCAAAGGAACAGTGTCTGGGTCTTGAATAAGAAATGGAGTAACACCAGATATAAATCCATTAACTTGCTCATTAAATCCCCAATTTATTCCGTCAGGAGGGACGCCATTATTAAACATATCTATATATTTTTGAAACATTATAACAGCATTTGGGTCTTCAAAAACAGTTTTGCCATCAGTAGTCCAAAAACCTTTATTTGGTGCCGTATTGAGATCATTTACAGCAGAAAGCATTATAGTATTCCAAAAACTAACCCCTCCCTTACCACGAAAAGCAAAACCATACTGATTTTTTGAAGGATCCGTTATCTGTGCTGACATCTCAAAAAGCTCTTCATATGTCTTAGGCATCTCGGTAATACCTAGATTTTCTAATATATCTGTTCTAATAAATAATCCTCTTAGAAACAAAGAGACTGGAAAGATGTAAGCCGTATCTTCTATATTACGAGAAGCCTGCCAAGCTATATCAAGCCAATCGTCCTTCTCTTCCCAATTTTCCAAATAGCTCTCAAGATTAAGCAATTTTTTGTTATTCACTAATTGCTTATGTGTATGATCTCGAACCTCTATAATGTCCAAAGTCTCATTAGCATTAAGCATTACACTAAGTTTATTATCAGCCTGTTCATATGGTGGCGAAATTAATGTAACTTTTATATTAGGATTTTCAGCCTCATATCTTGCAATAACATCTTTAAGAACCTGTGTCCTAGCTGGACTAGTCAAAACTTCCAAAAACTGAAGCTCTATCACATCAGATTTTTCCTTAGGTGCACATGAAAACAAAGATAAACATATCATAAAAGATAGCAAAAATTTCATCATAAAATAAACTCCTACAAAATTAACATAAACTAGAAAAAGTATAGTAAATTAAATAACAAAAGTCAATATATATTATGACAAATTGCATCATATAGTTCATATAACATGATAGTTTTATAAACTAAAATAAATATTTGGTAATATGCACGAGGTTTACCATACTTGATTCATAATTTTTTTATTTTTTTATAACTTTATCAAAGTATTCTATAGTCGATTTCAATCCAGTTTCCAATTCAATATTAGGCTTCCAATTTAATTTTTCATGGGCTAATGAAATATCAGGCTGCCTTTGTCTTGGGTCATCTTGTGGTAATGGATGATATTCTATTTTAGATTTTGAGTTTGTAAGTTTTATAATAATCTCTGCAATGTTACTTATAGAATATTCTACAGGATTACCAAGATTAACAGGCCCAGTAAAATTATCCTTATCCATCATTTTTATAATGCCATCAACTAAATCAGATACATAACAGAAACTTCTAGTCTGGCTGCCATCTCCATATATTGTAATAGGTTGATTTCTCAAAGACTGTACAATAAAGTTAGACACTACCCTACCGTCATGCTCATTCATATTTGGACCATATGTATTAAATATACGTATAATTTTAGAATCTACATTATGAAAGCGTTTATAATCCATCATTAAAGTTTCCGCCGCACGCTTGCCTTCATCATAGCAACTTCTTATGCCAATAGGATTCACATTACCCCAATATGATTCAACCTGCGGATGCACAAAAGGGTCGCCATATACCTCACTTGTTGAAGCCTGTAGTATTCTAGCATTTGTTCTTTTTGCAAGACCAAGCATATTAAGAGTACCCAATATATTTGTTTTGATAGTAGCGATTGGATTATGCTGATAATGTACAGGGGAAGCTGGGCAAGCAAAATTATAAATTTGCTCGCTCTCAAGTCTAATAGACTCGACAATATCATGTCTTATTAATTCAAAATTTTTATTATCTAATAAATCTTTTATATTACCCTTTGAACCTGTGAAAAAATTATCAACACAGATTATTTTATTGCCTTCATCCAAAAGCCTCTTGCATAAATGTGAGCCAATAAAACCAGCACCGCCTGTTATAATAATACTTTTCATAAACATTTTCCTTTTAATAACAAATAAATATAATTAGCTTTATATCAATTGATAACAATCATCACCATCTACATTTTTAATCTCAATTTTTTTATCTTCTAATAATTTAGCTAATAAAGTGATTATAATACTAATATCCGCTTGCAAGCTATATGCTATGCCCTCTTTGGTTGTCGGATGTCTTTGTAATAGAGCAAGTATATCATTATCGCTTATCTCTTTATTACTGCCATACTTTTTATAATTAGGTTTTCCAAATACTTCTACTTTGCAATCAAAATATTTCGATAGCTCTTGCAATTTTTCATAGCTCACTGGTTTATATTCTTTGTAAGCAATAGGTCTATCAGCTGTAAGCAATTGTACTTTTTCTACTTTCATCTTTGACACTATGTCTGAAATGAGTTTCATCTCTTCCATATTGTCATTTACATTTTCAATAACAAAAACTTCAAGCCAAATACGACCTTTATATACACGTGAAAAACTTATTAATCCTTCAACCATTTTATCAAAAGTTATTGCACTATTGGGCATATTTATTTTTTTAAATGTAGCCTCACAACCTGCATCTAATGATGGTATAATTAAATCTGCAAGCATAATAGAGCTTCTAATCTCTTGTTTATAAAATAGAGAGCCATTTGTAATAACACATACAGGCACATCACTTATATTTTTTATCTCCCTTATAAGATGCTTTATGTTGGCATATAAAGTAGGCTCGCCACTGCCTGAGAATGTTATATAGTCGATATCTTTATATTTATGCAAATGCTTTTTTAATTCAAAAACAACAGTATCTGCATCTACACTTTCGATAGGACTAATTACTGTATTTTCATTTTTACCTATCTGGCAATATATACAATCATATGTACAAGTTTTTTTAGGGGTCACATCAATACCTAAGGAATGACCAAGCCTCTTTGAATTTACAGGACCAAATACATATTTTGATTTTTCATTTATAGCTTTTTTTATTTTTTTATCTTCTTTTTTAGCCACTTTATCTATATTTAAAACTCTATAAAAATCTTCAACGATAGGTCTTATAGTATCAAAAGTTGAAGCCAAAGCTGATATTCTAAACACATTTATAATATTTTTTATACCCTGCTTCTCTATTTTTTCTAAAAAATCTTCATATATCATATCGCATTCATCTTCATCAATCATATCGATTTTATTTAAAAGTATGAAAGATTTTTTTTCTGTGAGCGTTTGACTATATTCTAAAAGCTCATTGTATAATTTTTGATAATCATCAAATAAACTTTCGCTTGTTATATCTAGCACATATAAAAGAATATCCGTTCTTTCAATATGACGAAGGAATGTAAAGCCAAGCCCAACACCTTTATGAGCCCCTTCAATAATACCGGGTATATCGGCTAATACCATAGACCTATCAATATCAAGATAACATACCCCAAGGTTTGGCGTGAGTGTTGTAAAAGGGTATGAAGCAATTTTTGGATTTGCTCTAGTCATAGCAGACAATAGGCTCGATTTTCCAGCATTAGGCAATCCCACAAAACCAATATCTGCGATGATTTTTATTTCAAGCCTGAGATTTTTTTTCTCACCATCAAGACCATGTTGTGCATAATCGGGGGCTTGATTTGTTGGTGTCGCATAAAACTTATTACCTTTACCACCTTTGCCGCCATATGCCCCTATAAATATTTGTTCATCTTCAATAAGGTCGACAAGCACACTACCATCATCATCATCATATATAACAGTCCCACATGGAACTTTTATTATTACATCTTCACCTTTTCTACCATCAGAAAGCCTTGCGGTACCTTGCACGCCATTTTCAGCAATAAACTTTTTTTTACTTCTAAGGCTGCCAAATGTAGTAAGCCTAGAATCTACAAGAAAAATTATATTACCACCATTACCGCCAGGACCGCCATCAGGACCACCATTGGGTACATAAGGCTCTCGTCTAAAACTTACAGCACCGGGGCCACCATGCCCTGCTTCTATTTCAAAACTAACTACATCTACAAATTCTTTCATAATTTAAAACTCTTAGAACAATTTTTTTATAATAAAGCAAATACTATTTTAATATTTATAAAATGTAATAATATCATTTGATAGATTAAACGATACTACATCGCCACCAAACACATCAAAACTACCCATCCCCAATACATAATCCATACCTATATCTGTAAGCGATTTCTTTTTAGTATATATATCATACTTTGAAAGTGTATATTTATTATTTTCAAAATATAGCCCTGCAATAATGCCATCCTCTTTCAATGCCAATATCTGACTATTATTAATATCTTCTATCACATACCTTTTTTCTATAGTCTTAAAATCACTTGTTATAAATATTTCTCTATTAAACACTTCTCCATTCAAAAGCGTTTCTGTCATCACTGCCATCTTCTTTTCACTTTTCAGATACACTATATC
Source organism: uncultured Spirochaetia bacterium (assembly GCA_947040495.1). Lineage (GTDB taxonomy): Bacteria > Spirochaetota > Brachyspiria > Brachyspirales > Brachyspiraceae > CAMRBQ01. The sequence goes on along the minus strand of CAMRBQ010000019.1, from coordinate 7,953 downwards.
TATTATTCTTTTGTACTCATTTTTTTCTTCATTATACTCTTCCATTTTATCTAATTTATATGTTGTGATATAACTGCCATCTTCTGTATACTCATCTAACATTATATAATCTGTTCTATACACTATAAAAAATTTAGAACCTGTAGTTATTATTTTTAATATAGTGGCATCTTCATCTAGTATATTTTGTAATGTCAATAAAATCTCCCCTTCTTTTGAGATTTTACTAAGTGATATTACATTCAACCCCGTATAATTTGTATGTGTAATTATATTTGTACTAGAATATACTCCATCAAAATAACTTTCTCCTATATCAGGAGATTCTATTCTAATAATCTCATTTGTTTGTATATTATCCTCAAAATAAATTGTACTTAGATGTGTTATATATATACTATCTTTATCTACATTCATTATACTAGCATTACTTATATTATTATAATTCGCTAATATGGTTTTGATATTATTATTTGAAATCATATTCAAATTTGATGATGGAGCATCTATAAAATAAACACTGTTGCCATCTACATAATAAAAATTGCCAAAATAGTATTGTCCATTTTCTTTATATATTCGAGGCTCAATTAAACTTATGTTATCATTGCTAGATATTCTTATATCTTTACCAATCTCTAAACTTGATTGCATAATATTCTTAGTGAGTTCTAGCTCCGGTTCATATTTAAAGCATGAACAAATAAAAAAAGATAAAGCGAAAAATATTATCTTATACAAAAATATTTTCATAATTATTAAAACCTAGATATATTATAGAGAAGTATAACATAATTTAACAAAAATTTATATTAGCTTAGAGAATGTCATAATCAAATTATACTATTCTTCCCTTTGCTTCAATCCCTCAACCATATCGAGCCTAGAAATATACCTCGCACTTATAAATAACACAAATACAATGACAGAAAATAATAAAATAAAAGCTAATATATAACTATTTCTGTATATATGAGGCTCTAAATCAAAAAATATGCTAGAAAATCTGTCTTTTATAATATAAAGTGCAAAATAGCCCGACAATAATCCAAGTGGTATAGCAAATATAGCCTGCAAAATAGTCTCTTTAAAAAATGAAACCATTATTTCTTTTGTTGTATAGCCCATAACTTTTAATAAAGTAAACTCATACCTTCTTGTAGCAAGCGTGACAACTCCAACACCATAAAGCGATAATGCCCCCAATATAAAGGCTACAAAAACTAATATATTTACCAAAACAGATACTGTTGAAATTTGCTTTCGATATGCACTCTCTTCGGCAGATCTAAATGAATAGGATAAAACACTAGTATCATTATCTAGTATATTTTCCATCTCTCTAATATCATCAGATTTTGTTTTTATATAAACTGTATTATATGTATCAGCCGCATCAAATTTTTCTTTGGCATAATACTTACTCATATATATATAGAACATCCCCTGCTGCTCGACTAATTTACCAACTCGAACATTAGCAATTTTATCGCGACCTGCTATATACATTTCCATATCGACATAATCGCCCTCTTTCACATCAATGCGTTTAGCAAGCGATTTTGGCAGAGCAATACCATCGACATTATCCAAATCTACTCCTAAATTCAAAGATGAGAAATACCCTTCATATACAAGTACAGCATTGTCAATACGCTCTTCTTTATTGCTTTTATCTTTGCCATATATTCGACCGCTATAAAAAGCAACCTTGTCAGAAGACATGGTAAAATCATCATCTATAAAATTTGCATTATCATCCCAACTTGTAGGATTCACAGAAACACTAATATCATATAGGGCAAATTTATTATAAATATTTTCTACGAGAAACTTAAATGAATCATTAAAGCCTTGTGCAAATACAGTTATACTTATAGCAACAAACATCCCCCATACAGATGCCAGATAGCGTGTCTTTCCTCTAAAAATATTTTTGATAGTATAGCGTGTATTAAAAGAAATATTTTGCCAAAACCTATATCTTTCAAAAAATATTTTTTTACCACCACGGGGTACATCTCCACGCATAGATTGTGCAGGATTAATTTTTAATATAGAACGAGCCGCAATAAAATTTGAAAGAACAGAAACGACTAATATAATCACAAATGATAAAATCCATAAATTCCAATATATAGTATTATATGAAAAATTAGGCAAATCAAATATTATGACAAGTGAATTAAATATATACGGCATAGCAAAATTGATAATCAAAAATGCTATTATAGAACCTAGAATAGAAACAATAAGCGAATATTTAATATATAAAAATAATATTGTAAAATCACTTAGTCCAATAGCCTTCATGATTCCAATCTGTACCCTTTCAACACTAACATTACGCCTTTGTATAACATATAGTAATAATGCCGCCATAACTAATAATATAATCGGGCATATATATGAAAATGCATCAATTTGCACCAGTGCCTGCTCATAATTTGTATAGTTGGCAGACTGCTCTCTTGTGGCATAAAAAAATGATTTTTCACCAAGTTTATCTTTTATATCTTTTTCTATTTTATCTCTATCTACATTCTCATCATATCGCACATATATTGCACTATATGGTATATACTTATCATTGAAAAAACTCTCATTGACTTCGGCAACGGCAAATTCATTGGCTTCGGATACTGTAATACCCCTATCTTTAAACAAAAATATATAATTTGGCAATGATATAAAAGAGGCTATAATAAACTCATAGCTTTTATCAAGAAATTCGATTGTGAGATTATCACCTATTTTTAAATCATGCGACATAGCATAGTTTTTATTAATAGCTATTTCATTATCCTCCAGGCTAGAACTATCTTTGCCTTCATGAATATATGAAATATTTATTTTACCGCGAACCTCATTATTAGAAACACTATAAAGCATTAAGTCCGTGTCATGATTTTTAATCTTCGCTTCAAATTTATGTTTTATATCTACCTTATGAACGCCATCTATATATGATACATCTTTTGCATCATCATCTGTAAACATGCCATAAAAAGCAATATCATCTAATACATTATTTTCAAAATATTTACTACCTGACCTATCATACTCTTCATATACAGTTTTGACTGCAACAAAAAATGCCATAGAAAGGGCAATGATAAATACAGTTGATATAAATATAGGCAATTGACGGATAATATTTCTTCTAAGTATCTTGGAAGTAGTTTTACTCATAATAATTTGCTACCATTCTATATCATCAGGATTTAATGGATTTGGATTATCATATCTATCGACCACTTCGCCACTTAAAATTTTCACAACAGTATCAGCCATTTTTGCGATTTCTTTGCTATGTGTGATTAATATGATACTAGTACCTATATCTTTATTTAGATTACGCAATATCTTTAATGCCATAATGCCTGTTTCATTATCTAATGCCCCAGTAGGCTCATCGCATAAAAGTGCCTTAGGTTGTTTAGCTATAGCACGAGCAATACTCACCCTCTGCTGCTCTCCACCCGAAAGCTCCGAAGGATAATGATTCATCCGCTCAGACAAACCCAAAACAGCCAATGCATCTTTAGCCTTATCCCTAGTAAGACCTGTTATCTCTGTAGAAAATTCAACATTCTCTAATGCTGTTAGATTTGGTAAAAGATTATAGCTTTGAAAAACAAAACCAATATTTTCACGGCGAAATTTTGCTAGAGCATTTGATTTATATTTGGATATATTCTCAGCCAAAAATGAAACTTCACCTGAAGTTGGACTGTCCAAAGCACCCAAAATATTTAAAAGTGTACTCTTCCCCGAACCACTTGGTCCAAGTATCGCTGTGAGGCTTCCTGTTTCAATAGTTAAATCTACAGATTTTAATGCAACAGTAGCGGCCCTTCCATGACCATAAATCTTAGCAACTTTTTTTATATCATAAAGATAAGACATTAATATAATATCCTTTTATTTTAGAAATATATTATATTATAAATAATAAAAAAAACATCCTTATTTTGGATAAAAAAATTGAATTGTTATTATATAGAGAGTATAATCATTTGATATTTATCAAGTACATAAAAAATATTAAATAAATTAAGATGTCTTTTAATTTCAAGGATACAATAATGACAAAAAGAATTGTTATGGCATTAATGGCAATTGCTATTTTCGCATCAACGGTAGTAGCAGAGAGTGGATTTGAATTTGGTATCACTTTCCCAATTGGTGCAAGCATATCTATGCCTGTACAGAAAATTAAAAATGGTCTAGACACTGCTACTGCGAAGAATTTGGAAGACACAGCATATAAGACTTCGGCAGGTTTTGAATGGGGAGCAACATTACAAATTGGTTATATGTTTGCAATTGGAAATGATATGGGTATAAGTGCTCTTTTGGATATGGGTTATTACAGAGACGTTTTTGCTTTTTCTTCTAAAGAAGATAGGATAAATTTTGGTGGTATGAAAGAAGTAGATGTAAGAACTTCTTTTGAATTTGATACATTACAAATTGGCTTGCTTCCAAAATTTAGAATTAAGAATATTGCTATTGGTTTGGGAGGCGGTATAAAAATACCTCTAGGTGGTAATCAATATGGGCAAGAGACTTCATTTGATTATATTACTGGCAAGCCTGACGCTAATAATCTAAGAACTACCGCAGAAGGACTTACGAAAAAGATGATAAATGATTCTTTTAACCCAAGTACTTGTCTATCAGCTATTATTCCATATCTAAAAATTACTTTCGATTATATGCTCCCAATTGATGAAAAAACATCTTTAACTTTTGGTGCTTATGTTGGATATGATTTCAAGTTAGACAAAAAGATAGGTGAAAAGGATTATGACAGTATATTTAAAGAGCCTGATCTTGATAAGCATTATGACAACTATGACAACGTTGGTTTTTCTGCTATTGACATAGGCATTCAAATTGGGCTACGATTTGGGCCTAGTGCTGCTTAATTTCCATTTTCTGAATTTTTAATATTAGAGTGAATTTTAGAAACTGATGTTTATAAGCTCTACCTTAAAGTATTATATATAATGCACTTTTCAAGCAACATCACCTAGCATTTTATAATAAAAAATTGATTGTAAGGAAACAAAATAATGATAAAAAAAATTGTTATGGTATTAATGGCAACTGCTATTTTTACATCAATGGCAATGGCACAGAGTGGGTTTGAGTTTGCTATTACCTTCCCAATTGGTACAAGCATATCTATGCCTATACAAAAAATCAAAATCAATTTAGACGCTGCTACTATAAAGTTTTTGAAAGAAACAGCGTATAAGACCACGGCAGGTTTTGAATGGGGAGCAACATTACAAGTTGGTTATATGTTTGCAGTTGGAAATGATATCGGTGTAAGTGCTCTTTTGGATATGGGTTATCACAGAGACGTTTTTGCTTTTTCTTCTAAAAAAGAGAGGCAACATGCTGATGCTATTAATCATTATAAAAAAGTTGATGTAAAAACTTCTTTTGAATTTGATACATTACAAATTGGCGTGCTTCCAAAATTTAGAATTAAAAATATCGCTATTGGTTTGGGTGGCGGAGTAAAAATCCCTCTAGGTGGCGATCAATATGATGAAGAGTCTTCATATAACGTTATTACTGGCGGCGAGGTTAATGCGGATAAACTTGAAACTTATGTCGCAAGTTCATTTACGAAAAAGAATATAGATGATTCTTTTAAATCACCTATTATTCCATATATAAAAGTTACTTTCGATTATATGCTTGCAATTGACAAAAAAACATCTTTAACTTTTGGTGCTTATGTTGGGTATGATTTTTTCTTAGAAGAAAAGATAGGGTCAAATGATTATGGCAGTACATTTCGAGGGTTTGATAAGCGTTATGACAAAGTTGGTTTTTCTGCTATTGATATAGGCGTTCAAATTGGGATACGATTTGGCCCTAGTGCTACTTAATTTTTACTTTCTAAATTTTTAATATTAGAGTGAATTTTAAGAACTGATATTTTCAAGCCTACCCTAGCATGCATATAAAAAACAAAAATTATTATCATATAGGTAGTAAATAATTTTTTACATTTATGCATTTAGCAAAGTTTAAAGAGTATACAAGTATAATTTAAAGTGTCTTTTTATTTAAAATTATGTTAATATATGCTTAGGTGTAGTACTTCATGCACTAGTTTAACTGGAGGATAAAATAATGATAAGTGTCATATCTGATATGGATGGTGTTATATATCGTGGCTATCAATTAGTCCCCGGTGCAAAGGAATTTGTCAATAATCTTATAAAAAACAAAATACCCTTTTTATTTCTAACAAATAATGCCGAACAAACCCCAATAGATTTAAAAAGAAAATTAGAAGCCCTTGGAATAGATGGGGTTGAAGCAAATAATTTTTTCACAGCTGCTCAAGCTACAGCGCTATTTTTGAAAAGCCAGCTTGACAATGGTACAGCTTATGTAATAGGAGCTGGTGGACTTGTGAACGAACTTTATAATGTTGGTTATAGTATCACAGAATCAAGCCCTGAATATGTTGTAATTGGAAAGACTACAGCATTTAATTTTGATATGTTAAAAAAAGCTATACAGCTTATAAATAAAGGGGCAAAATTCATAGGTGCCAATCCTGATGTTGTCGACCCGATGGCTGATGGCACAATGGAACCTGCTGTTGGGGCAATATTAGCCGCTGTAGAGGCTGCCACAGGCAAAAAGCCATATATCGTTGGTAAGCCAAATGCAATTATGATGTCTATAGCCAAAAACAAAATACATGCCCATAGTGAAAGCACACTTATGATAGGCGACAGAATGGATACTGATATATTAGGCGGTCTTGGTGCGGGTATGAAAACAGCCCTAGTTCTTTCAGGTGTAACTACAATGGAGATGCTCAAAGATTTCCCATACAGACCAAATTATATATTTAATAATATTGGCGAAATAAACTTAAATGATATTGAAGAGTCTATGGCTATAGATTTACAATAATATCTATTGAAAATAAAAAATTATTAGGAATTTTATAAAATGTTTATAAGCATAAGTCCTTGTCATTTTGTTATTTCAATTTATTATATCAAATATTATGAACAATATAGAATTTATAGAATCATTAAAATATGATAATAGTGGTTTAATCCCCGCCATAATTCAAGATGAAAATACAAAAGATATTTTAATGCTTGCTTATATGAATAAAGAATCGCTACTATCTACATTAGAAACTTTAGTTATGACTTATTATTCTCGAAGTAGAAAATCACTTTGGATAAAAGGCGAAACTAGCGGCAATAAACAATATATGAAAAAAATTTTTTATGACTGCGATAGTGATACTCTTTTGTTTTATATAGAACAAATGGGAAGTGGAGCATGTCATACTGGCTCTTATTCTTGCTTTTATAGAGAATACAAAATAGAAAAATAATTTTTAGGTTTTTTACAATGAAAAAATTATATCCTTATGTAATATTTTTTATAGCAATAACTACATTTACAAATAGTTTTTTATACTCTAAAGATATTATATGCGTGCTCCCTTTTGTATTAGACCCAAAAGCATCTCTACAATATGAAGAAGAAAGCATAATATTAACAAATGAAAGTACTAATCAAATAAAATCAACTGTAGACAAATATGCATCTGTTGATGGTATACCACGCCTACTCGTAAATGAACTTAATGAATCCAAAAGATTTTTCACTATCGATTATGATATGTTAGTCGCCCTTTTACATGAGGCTGATATGGATGCTCCATATACTAGTTTTGCAACAAATATACAAAAGTCATCTAAAATCTTTGAAAATGTATTTTCTGCAAAATATATTATATCTGGTGAAATAAAAAAGTTTAATTCAGTATTAAGTGAAGATAAAATTACAGAATCATCTGAAGTTAAAATAAGTGTAAATTTAATAGATATTAAAACAAATAAAATTATAGAAACAATAGTAGAAAGCTCTAACGTGGAGGCTTTATAT
>CAMRBQ010000018.1 GCA_947040495.1 uncultured Spirochaetia bacterium | reverse complement strand
TTTTTTAAACATTTAGTAAAATGTTTAGCTCTTTATAGAGTTTTATTTAGCGAAAACGCGGTGCAGGAAAGAATAAATACATTTTATCATGGTAAACTCTTTTCTATTAACGCAATTTTAGTAAGTGTTACTATAAACTGTGCCGCTTTCGATATATCCCCTCTTGACAAATTATCTTTTTACTATTAACATAATTTTATATGGATAATACTAAATCAAAAAATAAAATAGTTCTAGTTAAAAATCTTACAAAAATATTTCACTCTCATAGTATTGGTAGTAAAAAATTAGTAACGAGAGCATTGGATGATGTTAGTTTTTCAATTGATGAAGGCTCTGTTACAGCTATTGTAGGGGAATCTGGTAGTGGTAAGTCTACTCTAGCTAGAATTTTAATAGGCCTTATTAATCCAACAAATGGTGAAGTCTTATATAAAAATAAAAATGTAAAAGAATATCTTAAAAAAGATAGTAAATATTTTCGTAAAGAAATACAAATGATATTTCAAGATCCGTCATCTACATTAAATCCAAGACTTACTATAGAAGATACATTATATGATCCATTTGCGGTGCATTTTAATTATACAAAGAAGCAGGCTCGAGATAAAATGGTAGAGCTACTCGAATCTGTAGAGTTAGACGAGAAGGTACTTAGTCGATATCCACATGAATTTTCTGGTGGCCAGAGGCAGCGTATTGGAATCGTGCGAGCCATTGCAAGTAAGCCATCATTACTTATTCTTGATGAGCCTGTATCTGCACTCGATTTATCAATACAAGGTGAAATATTAAATTTACTTTTAAAATTAAAAACAAAATATAATCTAACATATATTTTTATATCACATGATTTAGGTCTTGTAAGATACATGTGTGATAATGCATTGGTAGTTTATAAAGGAAAAATTGTTGAGTATACATATAAAGAGGCATTATTTGAAAGGCCAAAACATCCATATACAAAGCTACTTTTAAATAGTGCATTTGATACAAATATATGCTCTAAGGTATATATTGATAGATTAGATGCAGATGATAATAAATGTGTATTTTATCAAAGATGCAATCTCACTAATGAAAAATGCATAAGAGATATACCTCTTGTTCAAGTAGAAGAGAATCATTTTGTAGCCTGTTCTTGCTTAGAGACTATCCCTACCAAAATAATGACATAAAAAATTAGATTATAAGATTATATTTACCTATATCAATTTTATCTTTTGACACGCTTATATTTTTTTCATTTTTATTACGTATTATTTTTATATTAAATACATCCACATCTTCTTTTGAATAGCCAGCAACAATCATAGCAGAATCATAAATAATATCATCAGTTATTTCATAAGAGATATCCCATATTTCTATAAATGCATTGGGTCCTCTTCTATATGTAGGCTTTAGTAAAACACCTTCTATATCATTTCTATTTTCAATGGCATCATTTTCTTTTTCATCACGACCAACTATAAGTTTAAGTTTATCATTTAATCTGAAATGTCTGCCTATGGCTAAATATTTCATTACGTCCATAGTTATTTTATCTTTGGAAACAAATGATATAAGGTCATAATATTTTTTAGCAAAAACTTTATCGAGTATAACACATCCACCGCCAGCAGGCTCGGGATAATCATTTATGCCAAACTCTTTTGCAAGTATAATTTGAGTAGTCCTTGAACGCCCTTCTATTGCATATAAGTTATCTCTATTTATAAGCCCGCTCTCTTCGGCTATAGTAATATCTAATAACTTAGCAGAAAGCGGTCGAAGTAGATAGCCCTCAAGCCCACTCTTTTCTGTCACTATTTTTAATTTGTTTGATAGCTGGCTCATTGGTCTTTGCCCTAACACTTCACCTGTTGCAATAAAGTCAAAGCCCTCTTCTTTCATTATTTTTTTTGCTTCTTGCAGCATGAGTATATGACAATCTAGGCATGGATTGACAGCACTGCCATAACCACCATATTGTGGATTAAAAAACATATCTAAATATTTATCTTGTAAAGATACAACTTTAAGTTTTATATTATATTTATCGCATATCATCTTTGGATAATTTTTGCCTTCAATATTTAATATTTCACTTTTTACTGTGGCCGTTTCTAAGCCTGTTACAAAATGTAATGCTGTAATATCAATTTTTTCTCTTTCAAGAATTTTTAAAACGAGTATACTATCTAGTCCACCAGAAAGGAGTACTAAGGCTTTTGGCATAATTATATGGCTCCATTATATTTTAAGTATGCATTATAATTTAATTTTTATATATTGCAAAGCTACTGAGGATTATGCATGTTTAAGTTTTTTCCTAGTAGTAGATACAAATGTAATAATAACATTTTAATGTATTTTACTTGCTGCCTTTATTATTAAATTATGGTAAAGTATTTGAGGGAGCATTCTGGTAGATTTTAGTTTTATGGAGCCCAGTCAGTATATATTGGCTGATAGCCTTTTTTATATATAACACTTGCAATTTCAGAAACGCTTCTCTCATCTGAAATATCAAATTGTCTTTCAGTTTTATCTTCATCATCAAGCGTATATCCACCAACCTCTGTCTTAGACCCCGCTGAAAATTTTGTAACCCCAAGACCTATCATATTATCTCTGAATGATGCACTTTCTCTTGTGGATAATAGAATACCTACTTTTGGTAAAAATAAACGCATCGCAATTATAAATCTTACAAATAATTTATCATCTATAATTGTATATGGATTATATCCACCAACTTCTGGTCTTATTCTTGGGAATGATACGCTTATTTCTATCTCTGGGTATGTTCTCATTAGATAGTCAGCATGTAGTGCGGTAAAAAACACATCATAATATACATTATAAAGCCCGAGTAATGAGCCGACACCTATTGTACGAATATGAGCCGATGCTGCTCTATCTGGTGTTTCTAATCTATATAGAAAATCTTTTTTTGGACCAGAATGTAGATTTGCATAATTGCCTTGATGATATGTTTCTTGATATATTGTAAGGCCATCGATACCATTCTCTATTAGTAGTTTGTATTCATCACTTTCTAGTGGGTATATTTCTACTGATATAGAAGAAAAATATGGCTTTATTATATTTAAGCATTCTAGTATATATTCAACAGGTGTATCTTTTCTCGACTCACCTGTAAGTATAAGAATATGTTTTATACCTAGATTTTTTATTTCTATGGCCTCTTTTTGCAAGTCATTTAGATTAAGCTTTTTTCTTTGTATTTTGTTGCTGGCCTTAAATCCACAGTAAACACAGTTATTTATACAATGGTTTGCTAGATAAAGCGGGCTATAAAGTGATATTGTTTTACCAAAATTTTTAATTGTGCTTTCATAAGAAAATTTTGCTATATTTTCAAGCATAGTATCATCGATATCGGCTGCTATTAATGTAAGAAAGTCAAATATATTTTTATATTCTTTATTTAAGCTAATATTAAAATCATTTAATTTTATATTTTTTATAAATGAGTCAAAGTCAAAATCTTTGTATTTATTATATGTATCAAAAAATGTCATATTATTATAATACAATCTTTAATTTAATATTAAAGCAAAGCCTTTATTTGTGGTAAAACTATTTTAAATAATAAAAGTATAGCTAATATCCAAGTAAGTAAATTAACTTCTTTACCTCTCTTTGAAAATAATTTTATCAAAACATATGCTAATATTGAAAATACTATCCCGTCAGCGATACTATAAGTTAGAGGCATAAATATCAAACAAATAAAAGCAGGTATTGCTTCTGTATAATCAGAAAAATCTATTTCTTTTATTGGGCTTGCCATAAAAAGTCCAACAAGTAATAATGCAGGAGTAGTGGCCGCAGTAGGGATTGCTAAAAATATAGGAGAAAGAAATAATGAAACAGCGAAAAGTATAGCAACAACTAATGCAGTAAGGCCAGTACGCCCACCCTCCGCACAACCAGATGCACTTTCAACATATGTTGTTACAGTGGATGTTCCTAGACATGCTCCAGCCATAGTACCAATGGCATCAGCAAATAATGCTTGTTTACAGTTTGGTATAGTTCCATCAGCATTAAGCATTTTTGCTCTTGTTGAAACACCTATGAGTGTACCTACTGTGTCAAACATATCTACAAATAAAAATGTAAATAAAACAATTAAAATATCAGCTGAGAATATATTTGAAAAATCAAATTGAAAAGCAATTGGGGCAATAGAAGGGGGTAAAAAATTAGAGTCTAAATTAATTTTTGTTATACCCATAGGTATTCCTAAAATAGTAGTAATAAGTATACCAATCAATAAAGCACCTTTTACTTTATATGCTAGAAGTAAGGAAATAATAATAATACCCACAAATGCAAGTATAACAGATGGATTGGCTATATTACCAAATGTGATTAAAGTGGCGTCATTATTGACTATAATACCTGCATTCTGAAGCCCTATAAATGCAATAAAAAGTCCTATACCAGCAGATATAGCTTTTTTTATATTTAATGGAATACTACTTATTATAGCTTCCCTAATATTAAAAATAGTTAAAATTAAAAATATAATACCTTCGAGAAAAACAGCTGTTAATGCTGTTTGCCAGCTATAACCCATACCTAAAACAACTGTAAATGCAAAAAAAGCATTGAGCCCCATACCAGGAGCTAAAGCAAAAGGTAGATTAGCCAGAAAAGCCATAATAAGAGTTGCGATAACAGATGATAATGCTGTCGCAGTAAATACGGCACCAGCATCCATTCCAGTGGAACTTAATATACCAGGATTTACAGCAAGGATATAAGCCATCGTCATAAACGTGGTAAAACCTGCTATAACCTCTGTTTTTACATTAGTACCTTTTTCTTTAAGTTTAAAAAATTTTTGCATAAATGATTATACCTTAATAAAATATTTAATCTAATATTTGAAAACTATATATTAAATTAATATTATAATCAAGAAAATCTATATAATTTTATGTTTTATAGCAATTTATATTATATTATTTATTAATATTTTAGGATATTTATAGTTACATAAAGCCATACTAAAATAGTATAACTTTATTTGATAATAATTATAAATATAGTATACTATTTTTGCTAGATATTAAAGTATTATGTTACTAGGAGTTGTTTATGAAAATATTAATTATTTTTGTTTTGTTTTTTTCGATAAATCTGTATTCACAGGAAAGTGATGCCTCTGGTCTATATGAACAGATACTAGAGTACTATGACCTTGCTAGAACTGAATATGAAAAAGGAGAGTATATTAAAAGCTATGAATATTCAGAGATGGCAAATGATATTATTGTACAACTTGATGCCGACATTTTTTTTAAAACTGTTGATTTGATTTTGAATCCATTAAAAGAAGAAACCTCAAAAGGCTTAGAAAGTATAAAGACTTCTTCCAACAATACAAATAATATTATTAAAGATGATTATGCTAAAACATTGAGCATGTATAGTAATGCTATTGCATATCATGATGAAATCAAAGAATATAATGCTGCAAATATAGATATAGCAAGGAGTGTATTTAATGTAGCTAGAAATAACTATGAAAGTACAATGATAATGATTGAATATATGAATAGAAAATTAGAATATTATCCAGATCTTATAAATGGTCAGCAGACAACAGTAACTACTACCACTAATGAAACAACAACTTCGCCAACTGATAATGAAGTAACAATTACTAATGATGATTTCATTGCAAACGCTAATATCATGTTTATATATATAATTAAAAATAATATTGTAGCAATGAATAGCAAAACATATAAAGAAATAAAGACTGATATAAATGCTATAAATAATTATAAAAAGAAAAATGATGAAAAAAAAGCAAATGAAATAGCTTCTCAGTCAATAGAAGAAATGACTAATATTATATCTAAATATAATAATGAAAAATTGATGAGATATGCTAATAATGGCATAAAAAAAGCAGAAAAACTTAATAAAAATATTGATGAAAATGAAGATTATGAAAATATTGAAAAAATGCTAGATGAAGCTAAAACTTTATATAATGAAAAAAATTATGAAAAGAGTATGAATTTATTATCTAAATCTATTTTATCATTACATGAAGATTTTGATATATTTAAAAAACTTCCAAAAACATATACTGTTGTTAGAAGAAAAAATGCTGTAAAAACAGATTCATTTTGGAATATATCAGGATACGATTTCATTTATGCAGATACTCAGTTGTGGAATATTTTATATGAAGAAAATAAAAGCAGATTAAGATATAAAAATAATCCAAGAATTATATTGCCTGGTGCTGTATTTAATATACCAAGCATCATTGGTGAAGAAAGGGAAGGTCATTATAATGCAAAAAATATGTATATTCCTATCACAATTTATTATTACCTAGATTATGATGAAAAAAATGAAGACATAGACACAAATGATGATATTATTATAGAAACAAATGATGATACTATTGTAAATGATCAAGATGAAAGTGGCATTATAGTTGAAAGTATTGGTAGTGATGACCTTGGTGATAGTGATACATCAGAACAGTATGAAACAAATGATGCTGATAATAAAAGTGATAAAATTATTGAAACATATAGCAATGAAGACAATAATTAATAAAAAATGGAGGTTATAAACCAATAATGAAAAAGAAATTAACAATTATCTCTTGCTTTGTATTATTACTAATAACGGGAGTTTTTAGTATAAATTTATTTTCACAAAAAGGAAAGAATATGAATGAGAATCTATTTATAGAAACAAACTTTGGAACAATAGAAATAGAGTTCCTCGAAGAAAAAGCACCAAAACATGTTGCATCAATTAAGAAACTTTCAAATGAAGGTTTTTATGATGGCACAACATTTCATAGAGTTATACCAGGCTTTATGATACAAGGTGGAGACCCAAATAGTAGACTTGATGATAGAAGCATACATGGAACAGGTGGTCCAGATTTTAATCTAGAGCAAGAGTTTAATGATGTTAGTCATAAAAGAGGTACTGCATCTATGGCTAGATCTCAACATGTCGATAGTGCGGGCTCTCAATTTTTTATTACGGTTGCTGATGTACCACAACTTGATGGTCAATATACTGTATGGGGTACTGTTGTGAATGGCATGGATGTTGTGGATAAAATTGTCGCTCTACAAAGAGACAGAAATGATAATCCTGTAAAGCCTGCAACTATGAATAAAGTTTATACAAAATAGTTATATTTATTTTATAAACTTAAAGTAAGCCTTTCATTATTCAAAATATATTTATAATTAAAATACATTTTGAAAATGAAGGGCTTTTTTTAGATATTATTTATTAATTTTATTTGTTATTTCTCTACTATTATCATCGTCTATATATTCTATATTATATTCATACTTTGGCACATAAGGTAGTATATAATCAAACATCATATATGAACCATATCTAATGCTATTATCTTCAGGTAGAATAGGCTTTATATCTTTACTTTTATCATTATTATTAAACAAAGTATTTTGATATGATTTTATTATATTATTTGTTTTTAAATTTTTATATAGTTCTTTGATAGTTATATAATAATCACCTCTATGTTCATTAGTATGGGTAAATAGTAAAGCCCCATTATTTTTATTTTTCAGATAGTTATTCATATTAATTCTAGTTGATGGCGATAAGAAATTATTGTTTATATAATTAGTAATATTATTTGTATATCCTATATAATGTGATATATCAAAATTATTATTATTTATTTTAAATGAATCTAGTACACTTGTTTTTTCTAATGACAGATAAAAATCATCTTTAATATTTTGATTTTCTATAAATTCAACAGTTGGTTTTATATTTATAAAATCATTATTATCAGCATATTTTATACGGCGTATCTTTGAAATATTTTTTTCGCCAAAATATCTACCATCAGCAAATTTAAAAAACATAAATGGAATTTCATATATATAAAGATTGCCTGTTATATAAATATTTTCTACTATATTAAATTCATCCATCATTTCTCTATTTACTATTTGTTTTTGTATATCATTTATTATATCTTCTCTTTCTTTTCTACTAGTAAATGATTTATATTTATTTATAAGTTCATTTACAACGCTTAATTTGCCAAGATTATATCTTTTTACTTCCGTATAAGAGCCACTATATACATATGCTACAAAGTTATCATTTTCAATTGTATAAAAACAAAATAGTGAGTTCCATTTTTCATTATCAAATACTTCCTTTGATTCTTTTATGTATGAAGAAAATTCTAATGTAGAATATCTACGTTTTTCTAAGAGACCAAAAATATAAGGTGCATTTGTTTTATATAGTGAAAAATATTTGTTTGCAAATTGGTTTACTGTTTGCCTCTTGAATACCATAGGTTTAGCATATAAATAATTCATTGTAAAAAATACATCTTCATCAGTTAATGAATCAATAGGCTCTCTAAGTGTATTTAATACTTTTATAAGATTTTCTTTATCATAAAATTTATCAAGTATATAACTACTATTAGATAAATCCTCATTTGCATATAAAGTTTTATATACTATAGCATATTCATATAGACTATCTTTATATTTATAATTTTCATCTATATTTGGTATTATTAAATCTAGGAAGGTAGACGCTCTATTGCTGTCTGTTTCTTTTGATATATATCTAAACATATCTATTTGTTTTTCCATATATTTGTTTACAACATTTGTAATATAATTTTTCTTGCCACCATAATTGCTTATATAGTGCATCATTCGATATGCATTGGTATATATTTCATTGGTATTAAAAGACCTATATAATGGAATAGCTTTTAACATAAAGTCCATCGCATTTGAATTCCCAATATTAGAGCTACTTGAATTTACAAATAACTTATAAGCTAAATCTAACATTGTCTTAGATGCATTTGTATTATTTTCTTTAAGCATTTCTTCTGAAATTATCGTATAATAATGTATCTTTTTATTTGTTGTATCTAAAAAATTTATAAGATTGGTTGCTGCGATATATCTATCACGTCCTAAATTTGCAGATATATAATTATTAAATAAATACTTTTGATAATTATTTATAGTATCTGTTGAGCCATTAGCATTTAATGTAGCAAGACCATAGATTCTATATTTATTTGGGTCAGAGCCTCTCATTACATTTGCAACACTATTTGTCATAAGTTGAGATATATAGTTTGTATAAAACATTGCACGCTCTTCATTGCCTTTTCCTATTATAACTACATATGGGTCTAATTCCAATATATTTTGAGAATAGTTTGAAAATGTTTTTTTATCTGAATACACAATATAAGGAGATTTATTAGCATATCTATTAATCAAAGTTTTACTCGCATCTGATAAATCGAGGACAAAAGGTATATATATTGCATCCATAGCATTTGTAAGATTAACAAATTGAGATTTTTTTGGTCTGAAGCTTATCTGTTTAGTTCTAATTAATTCTTGCTCTATTGTAACTAAATCACCGCTATAAACTGCATTCATAAATTTAGTATCATTATTATTCATTAATTGATTAAATTCATTTGAATACTTTGAGATTTCGTTATAGTTCATATAATTTGAATATATTGCTTCATTTATATAGTCGGCCTGTTTATCACTATTCAAAGACTGAGTATTTGTAGAATTAATTATATTACTTATAATCTCAGTGTTATTAGTATTATAAGCTGAAGAAATATTAAGCATTGTATTTGTATTACTTATACTAGAATAAGTAAAGAGGCTTTTTGTTGCTTTATTATCTACAAATACAGAATATTTATTTATATCAAATAGTGTATGTGTATTTGGTATTATGTATGGAGAGCTAAATAAAATCCATCTATAGAATGTATCTTTACCATAAGATATATTATTAATTTGCATAAAGCCTATATGAGTAACATTTCTTGTGAGATTTGTTGGTGCTTTGCTTCTATCTATAATGTTAACTTTATTTTTATTCATAAGTAGTCTTATATTAAAATTTAAATCCCATATTAAAGTTTCATCTTGAAGAAGTTTTTTTTGTATGGTCTTTGAATCGACAGCACCGAGAGCAAATTCTTTTATTGAGCTATTTTGTAATTTTTTTCTTGCTTCATTTTCAATATCATTTATTTTATCGATATATTTTCTTTCAACGTTTTTATCATATTTTTTAGCCATGTCTTCAGTATATTTATTATGTAGCAGTAGTGCTCTATTATAAAGTGAATAATATTCTTTGAGATACTTATCTGTATTATTATCATTAAATGTAAGTTTTTGCTCTTTTAGTATTTCTATCCTTGCTGTAATCGCATCAAATAATGTTGCTACCTCTATAACTTTATCAATATTATTTGTACCATAATAGCTTATTAGATTGTTCTTTGCTATTAGTATAATAAATCTACTTTGAGGATAAAATGAAAAAGAGAATAGATTATTTTTTGCTATATCATAAATTCTTTTAGCGTATACATCTGGAGGAGATATAATATCTTTATTAAACTTATGATATTTTTTACTAAACTCAAGCATTGTAGAAAGAATCCCTATTTCTTCGATAGGGTAATTATTTTGGTTAGCCTTTGAATATGCTGTTGTATATTCTCTTGCGGCTTCATTTATATTTTGTGCAAAATCAAAGCATAGCCCAAGGTTATATCTTAGTATTACCTCTGTCCTTGTATCTACTTCAAAGTCTGATGATAAAACATATTTATAACCGTTTATAGCATCTTTTATTCTAATTATACGCCTCATATTATTATCATGCCTATCCATAGCAGTAGCGTCTTTAAACATATTGGCTGAATATTTGGCAAATATATAATTTATAGCAGCGATATTTGTATGAAGCAAAAATCTATTTTTTTTATTAACATCAGTATTTACGCTAAGACTTTCTAGCTTTGGTAAAATAGTGGCAAGGTCTTGTAACGATTTATTTAATATTTGTACACTACTTTTAGCATCAGCTATAGTATTCAAATATATGTATGTAAGGTTGATATAATTTATAGCATCATTTTCGACATTTTTATTTGGGTCATAATTTTTACCTAATAATTTTTCATATCCTTTTATAGAGGCATCAAATGAAGATATAGCATTTTGTTCATCACCTTCTAAATAATATAGTGCTCCCTCATTGTTTTTATACATAGATAGGAAAAGTGGTTTCAAACTTTTTTTTGTTTCATCATTTTCTGTAGCTTTTCTATATTCATCTAGAGAATGTCTTGCACTAGGATAGTTGCCTATCTCTTCATATATTTCCTGATATAACGAGTATAACATTTCTTTTTTATCTATATTAAGTGGCTCATCTGGAATATATCCACCAAATGCGGCAAGCCCCATATCAACAATAGGAACAACAGATCCAAACACAGATATCGTTATATAATGACTATCATATACTAATGGGTCTAAGTTATCTATATATGGCTTCGCTTTATCGCAGTATGTAAGTGCTTGACTATAATTTTTATTTTTAAGATAGCATGTGCTAAGCAAAAGGTCATTTAATGATGTATCTTCATTGTTTTTTGTGAGTAGTATTTCCCTTTCTTTTAGATATCTTATAGCATCAAAATATTCATGTTCATCTATATTAGCTATTGCTAAATATCCAAGCACACGGAATTTGGCAACTATATCATCTATACTATTAAAATATTCATATGCAAGTTCATATGCCTTTATAGATTCTTCAATATAGCCATTTATCCAAAGTGAATATCCATAGAAAAAATTATACCATGCTTTTTCTTTTTTACTCGATGACTTTTCTATATATTTTTGTGCTTTTTCATATTCTTCTGTAGCCTCTACATAAAGCCCATTTATTAAATAAGCATTGGCAAGCATAAGTGATAATTGTGAACTATCTATATAGTTTTCATCAATATGTCTTTTTGCCTCGATAAGTGCTGCGAGTATGTCATATTCAAGTGTATCAGCATACATTTGATATCTCGAAAAATCTTCTATATTGGGAGTGACTTCTACATCATCTTGATATGAAGCAACCAAATCAAGTAGGCTTTGTTCTTTTTTATCATTAGCTTTAATCTCAATACGCATTGTCATTGCAGTTGCTAGCATTTGTGCTTTAAATATATAATAGTCTGTTTTTTTTGGCTCCAAGAATATAGCTATATCTATGGCACTTGTTGCCTCATTAATTATTGTATTAAATGCTTTCAGTAAGTATAAACTAAAACCATCCTGCCTACGCTTATTTTGAACCAAGTATCTATTATTACCATAGGCATTTTGTATGGCATAACTATAATATTTGTTAGCAAGATAATAATAGGATGTTGCTATTTCTAAATGGGAATTTGGGTCGCTATATCTATTTTCTAATAAAAATTTAATTCTATTAAATACCATCTTTTCAACACTACTTATACTGTTAAGTGAATTGCCGTCATTAGATGTACTAACATGTAAGCTTGTTTCCATTCTTCGTTGAGAAGCTGTACTATCATCTGGGTCATACTTCAAAACAGACACATAATTATTATAGGCTTTTACATATTCGCCATTTTCATAAAATTCATTTGCTAGTTTTAAATAATAATTTGCTAATATTTCTTTTGTAAATTTACCATCTATAGAATTATTAAAATCACTTTCTAATAAAACCGCATTTTCAAAATAGATATACATATCTGTATTATTTCTTGCGCTCTCTATTTTACCTAAGCCATAGTTCATTATAGCTTTTGAACCATTGCCACCACTAGCATACGGAGTAAATAGGCTTTTGGCATATTCTACATTTCCTGTTATGATAAGACTATCTATATATGCAAGTCTTGCCTGCATTGCAAGTGGATTTTCATAGTCTATCTCTTCTATTACAAAGTCTAGATTTATTTTATTTTTTTCAATACCATAGTCTATTGTTGCCTTTGCAATGTCAAGCGTTTGTGAGAAACTTAGCTCACTCTTTACAAACACAGTCGAATATCTTATATCTGTTATAGGGACATTATCATCTAAAAGAAGACGAGAATATAACTTTACCATGTTTATATATGTTCTTGTATCTATAGGTAAATTAATAGATTTTTCCATTATGGAATGAGGCTTTATAAGTGAAACATTATATTTTGCAAGTTCACTTGAGGCAATATATCTTGCCCATATACTATTATATGTTGGATTATTATCCAAAAATTCTAGTGCATTCGACATCGTATCTATATCTCTATACTCTTCCATATCTAGATTGTATATATAATATTGATAGTCTTCTTCTATAAATGATGAATTATTCAGTACACCATAGGCCGTAAGTTTTTCTAAAGCAAGTACTATATCATATACTTGTGTATTAGTATAATTTTGTAATATTTTATGCTTTATATATAAATATTCTTCATACTCATTATATACATAAGAGGTTATCATATAGTCGAAATTTGCTTGTGCTATAATATTTTTATCTATATCATTTGTAAAATATTCATCAAACTTATCAATATATTCTTTTTTATAATTATATGGCATGTATAAAAATGTATTATACATATTTGTAGCTATTGCATCTTTTATAAAAAATGTTTTTGTATTACCAATTGAGGCATTACCAGAACCATTTTTAAAATCTACAAAAGCACCGAGTGTCGATGATGCATATGGCATAAAAAATGATGTTAAGTCTGTAGACTCTTCTATTATATATGATTGATTCTCTGATATAGAATATGCTATGAGGCGTTTTTTATCGGCATATGTAATAGTTTTATCATTATCTGTATCTTTCTCCGCCTCAAAATATAGTATGATATCATCATTATAAAAACTAGGATTAAATTTAAATGTAGAGGAATCTGTTAATATTTTTGTTTGTTTTGTATCTATATTTACTATTGCAAGCTGTGATACTATATCTGTCTCTTTATTCATAGAGATAAATGCGATAGATTCATCATCAAATGAAAATGTTGGCATTTGAGATGGAATATCTGTTAGCCTTTCTATTTCTTCACCGTCTAATGAAACCAAATGTATTGTTGGTATACTATTCCATCTATCTGATGTGAATGCAACTATATTTTTTTCACGAGCGATTTCAGGGTCTGAATCTAGCCCCTTATAATAAGTAAGCCTTTTGGAAAGACTATCAACATCTATAGAACTTAAATTATCAACATTATAAAATGCAGGGAATTTAAATAAATATATATCTCCATAGGCATCATTACGAGTAGATGAAAATGTTAGATATTTATTATTTTTATTAATAGAAGGAGAAGAATCTATTGATGGATTTTTTGTCATTCTATATTGCTTTAATGTGTATGTATCAATAGCAAATATATCTACACCACCACCATCTTCTTTTGATATATAGGCAAACTTTCCAGAAGCATCTAATGAAATATCAAATACAGGATTATCAACACCATAAGTGAGATAAAATGTTTTGTATTCATTCAGAAATGGTCTATCTGCATATGTGTTTTTGGCGATATTGCTTGTTGAGGAACAAGAGGATATAAAAAATATAAATAAATATGCTATTATTAGTTTCTTCATAGTAAGTATTATATTATGATTATAAAATAAATTCATCATCTATTTTTAAAAATATATTTATAAAAAGTCAATATAATTATAGTCATTACAAAATAAAACATAAGATAGGGTTTGCATGCAAAAATTCTTTGACAAAATATTATTATAATTTATAATAAATTCAGTGATAGATTTTAGGAATAAAAATGGAACATAATAAAAAAAATACTGATAGAAAAGAATTAGAAGTATTGTCATACCAAACACGTATTAAAATACCTAATGATGAAAAAGATATTGTTGTTGATAGACTTAATAAGGATATCGCCTTTGTTGAAACATTATTTGAAGTTAATGTTGAAAATATAGAGCCTTTATTTAATGCTATAGAAATAGAGCCGACTAGAAGACAAGATAATGTTGGGGAAACATTGGATGTAGATATTGTCATGTCGCTCTCTCGCAAAGGGGAATATGGATATATTGTTGTTCCAGCAGTACCTGCAGCATTAGAAAGTAGCGAACATAAAACTAGTTAATTTTTGTATAAAATTATTAATAATATAGTAGAATTACTAAATTATATTATTTTCATAATACTATGAATGCTTTCTCTATCTATAAAATAATATTAGATAATATAATTTCTTTTATATTTCCAAATCATTGCATGTTATGCGGTATACTTATGCAAAGTAAAAAAATAATATGTATAGAATGTATAAATAAATTACCATTTAAACATAAAGACAAATATATATTTTGTAAATATTGCGGTAATCTACTTGTAGATGACGATGCTAAATGTAAATGTATGAGCAATAATTCATATTATTTTGATGAAATGAAAGCAGCTTTTTATTATGATGATGTTATGAAATATATTATACATCAGATGAAATTTGATGGTAGATATAGAATATGTTTTGATATTGCAAATATAATTAGTTTTTATTATAAAGACTATATTCAAGAACATGATATCATAATGTCAGTTCCATTAAATAAAATAAGGATTAGAGATAGGGGTTATAATCAAAGTGATATAATAGCTCAAGTTATAGCCAAAAAATTTATAATAAATTTTGATAATAAATCTATAAAAAGAATTAAAAATACAAAGCAGCTAAGCAAAAGCAAAGACATAGTTGCAAGGCTTGATATTATAAAAGATGCATTTGTAATAGATAAAAAATATATTAATACATTAAAAAATAAAAATATACTTTTGATTGATGATATATTTACAACGGGTACAACAGTAAATGAATTATCAAAAACTATAAGTAAAAATGTGAATGTAAATAAAATAAATATACTAGCTATAGCTAAAGCCTAAAAATATTAAAACAAATACTACATGTAATACAATTTATATATTGACTTTTTTGTATTAATCTATATATTAATGGTATGTAGTTATATTCCTCCCTAAAACAATATAGCTGCTTTGTCGGTGGCACGAAAAAGTAGGTTT
Organism: uncultured Spirochaetia bacterium; assembly: GCA_947040495.1. GTDB lineage: Bacteria > Spirochaetota > Brachyspiria > Brachyspirales > Brachyspiraceae > CAMRBQ01. The sequence goes on along the minus strand of CAMRBQ010000018.1, from coordinate 15,754 downwards.
ATACTCCTCCCAACTTTATACCTGCTTTTTCGTCTTTTTTTTATCTAGTTTATTTCTATTTTAATTATTGCTTTTATATTATATTTCATATTTAAAATTATAGGGGCATATTTTGCGTAATTATATAATAACACAAAACAAAGGTTATTTTATTAGATCAGAAATAGATGCTGTGTGGATAGAAAAATACACTTTATCTAGCATAATAGAAAAAGATGACAGTAAAATTTCTATATTTTTATATGACCATAATAGAAAAAAGATATATGGTAGATATGTAGTAGACACATCTATTGTTGCAGATTCTAATGATAATATTTATAGTATTTTATATTTAGGACATCATGGTAGAAGGAGAGGTGTTTTCTATTATGATAAAAATATCAAATATGATTTTAAGATATATCAAATAGAGAGTGATATATCGGATAGTATATATAAAAAAATACTGTCTATAAATAGTCCATTAAATTGTAGTATATTTTCAACATATATTAAAAATGATATATTTTATTTGAAATATATTGATATAACAAAAGACTTTTATATAGCCAAATTTAAAACAAAAATAGATGGTGAAGCATTTAATTTATTACAAAAAAAATATAATATGCTTATAAATAAATCTAAAAGTGAAAAAGAAGATATCTCATCTTTTATATCTCTCGGCAATGCTTTTATGAATATGTTTTTACCAGATAGAGATTTTAATGAGCTACTGATAAGGAATCATCAAGTAATATATTTAGAGTGCGATAAAAAAACATCTTTAATACCTTGGACTATATTTGCATTAGATAATATATTTTTATCAAGCAATGTAACATTTTCATATTTGCATTCACAAAATTGTTTCTATGGAAGCCTAAGAAAAAAGCAAACAAAATACTCAATGGCTATAATAACAATAGAGCATGATGATTTAAAATATTCTCAAGATGAAAGTGCTACTTTACTAGATATCTTTTCTAATGTAAATAATATTTCTGTAGATACATATAATAAAAATCTAGATTACTTTGAATTTATAGAGATATGTGAAAATTACGATATAGTGCATATTATAACCCATGGTACAGATGATGGTATTATGTTTTCAAAAGATTATGTCCTTAAATATACATCAATAAAAAATCTAACAAATCCACCAAGGCTAATCTTTCTCAGTACATGCAACCCTAATATCGAACAAATATATAATCAAAATATTATATCATCATTTTTGACATCTGGTGTAAAGAGTATTATAACATCTATTGGAAAAGTACCAGATAAAAATGATACATCATTTATTTGTGATTTTTATAAAAACTATATGCATAAACATTCAGATATAAATACAGCATTAGCATATAACTTCGCTATAAATAATAATAAAAATGCAAATATTCGCTATTTGTTTTTTGGCATTCCAACTCATTGATTGAAAATACGCAATGAAATATTAAGATAAAAATAACGTAAAATTATATATTTGTTGGGCTTGGTATAAATGTTTCCTTATTGGTAGTTCATTACATATTCTACATAAAGCATCGCCCCATTGAGCATTGCTTGTTCATCAAGGTCAAATCTCTGATGGTGTAAGGAATAGTTTTGATCATTTTTTTCATTTCGGCAACCTACAAATGCATATATTCCTGGCTTATTTTCTAGGTAAAATGCAAAATCTTCACCACCGGGCATTCCCGCATATATTTCTAATCCTTCCTCACCAAGTGTGTTTATAACAGATTTTTTTGCAATTTCACTACATTTTTCATCATTAACTGTAGGCGGTACTCCATGAATATATTCAAGTTCATATGTAGCTCTATGTGCTTCTGTGATTGATTTTATTATACGCTCTATTTTTTCTGGCAATTGTTTTCTAACATCAGCATTAAATGTTCTTACTGTCCCACTAAGCTCTGCTGTTTCTTCAAATATATTTGGAAGAGTTCCTGAATGAAATGTACAAACACTAATAACAACAGTATCTGCAGGGTTTATTTCTCTACTAACTATCGACTGCAAAGCAGTGACTACTTGGCTTCCGATATAAACAGGGTCAACAGCAAATTGAGGCATAGCTCCATGAGCGCTTTTGCCAATAATTTTTATTTTCATAAAGTCGGCTGATGTAAAACGTGGTCCTGCATCAACAGATATTTTACCACAGTCAATGTATGGGAAAATATGCATACCAATATAAAGCTATCAACATCATCTATTGTTTTCAATTCTATAATTTTTTTTGCCCCTTGAAAACATTCTTCAGCAGGCTGGAAAATAAATTTTATAGTGCAATTAATCTTGTCTCTATTTTTAGAAAGAACTTTTGCAGCTCCAAGTAGCATAGCAATATTGGCATCATGTCCACAAGCATGCATCATTCCATCATTTTTAGATTTAAAATCTAAATCTCTTACTTCTTTTATAGGCAGAGCATCTATATCACATCTCAATGCAATAACTGGTTCATCTTTAGTGCCTTTTAATGTAGCTATTGTCGCTGTTTCTGCAACTTCAATATAATCAATATTTATCTTTGTAAGTTCCTCTCGAATTTTTTTGGCAGTATTAAATTCTTTCCAGCTAAGTTCAGGATATTTGTGAAAATGTCTTCTTAATTCCACAATATATTCTTTTTGTGCTAAAACTAAATCTTTGGTATTTATTATCATTTTAAATTCCTCATTTAATTATTTGAACTAAAAAGGACCATATCCTATTTCTGTTGCGATTACTAAAAATATACATGACAGCACTACAATTATTATTTCAAGTGGGATAATAAACTTATACCATTTAGAAATAGGTACTTTTGCAAGTGCCCAATAAATTAAAAATGTTCCATTTGTAAACCAAAATGTATTTGAAATACCATCGCCAAATTGGAAAGCGAGTATTGCAGTTTGCCTTGTTATACCAATCATATCTGCTAGTGGAATTAATATAGGCATAATAGCCATAGCTTTGCCACTGCCTGAAGGGATGAAAAAATTGATTAAAGTTATTACAGCAAAAATACCTATGACAGTTGCCCATGGAGATAAGCCCTGTAGGAGACCTGCTAACTAATAGATAATAGGGTCAATCAAGCCACCGCTTTGTAGTGCCCATTGAATAGAACGTGCGATACCTATAATAAACGATCCCATTAATGTATTTTTAATACCATTCATAAAGTTATTTACAATCTCACCGGGTTTCATTTTATTAACAATGCCCGCTAAAGCAGCACAAAGTACAAAGGCAGCCGACATTTCATTGAGTCCCCAATTCATTTTAAGTAGTCCAAAAATTGATACAGCAAATGCTGCTCCAAGAATTATTAATGCTATTGTTTGTCTTGGCATAATATTTTGATTTTCATATACAGACAAATCTCACCTTAAACTTGAAACATCAATATCTTTCATAAGACTCAATTCTGGATTTTTTTTGCATATCTTAGAATATAAATAAAGCATATAATTTCAAGTACTACAACAATAAGTATTCGATAACCCATACCAGAGAACATAGGCAATTCTGCAATTTGATGTGAAATAGCAACTGTATACATATTTGTTGGTGATACAGCAAAACCTATCATATTTACAAATGCACATACACTTATACCAACTAAAGAATCATATCCTAATGCCAAACATATTGATATAACTATAGGTACAAATGGAATGATATGTTCTGACCAACCGAGAATAGCACCTATCAAAGCAAAAACAATCATCATAATAAGCAAAATAGGTTGCCCCCTATTTTATTTGATAATTTTAAAATTTTGACAATGCCTTGGTCTATAGCACCAGTTTTAACAAAAACTTCTATAGAACCACCTATAAGCAAAATCATAAATATCATAGCAGCAGCACCTTCAATACCATATGGAATTGATTTGAATATATCAAAAAATGATAATGGCGTTGGCTCGACACTGCGATAACTTCCAGGAACTACAATAGTCCTTCCATTTTCTACAACTCGATCAAACAAACCGGGAGATACTATATGAGTTGCAATAACAGCAATAACTACAACAGTTAGTAGTACTAGTATAGGATTTAATGGTTTATTAAAAAATAATTTAATCTTAGATAGCATAATATCTCCTATTATTTTGTATAATTTATAGACAATCAATTTACAAGATAGCAAATTAATATATCAGAATAGTAGTACATTTATTTTTGTTTGTCAAGTATATAACAACTTTGCATTGTCTAGGGCATAGCATAAAGAGTATTTATCTAAAATATTTCAAAAATAAGAAAAATTATTTTGGAATGCGTAAAAATATTTCATCGCCTATAGATAATGTATTACCTTTGATTTGATTCCATGCTTTAATTTGGTCTATATCAATATTAAATTTCCTTGCAATATCCCAAAGAGAATCACCTGGGAGTATACAATATATAATATCTTTATATTCATAATCTGGTGCTGGAAGTTTTGAGTATTCAATAAACTTACCTTCAGCGACTCTTTTTTGTTCTATCTCATATTGCAGCATATCAATTTGTTCTGCATTTTCTAGACCGCGTATTGGGATTAATATATTTTCACCTATTTGCAGAGATGACGATTTTTTTATTTTATTGAGGTCTAATATAGCAGATTGAGGAATGCCATAAAATCTTGATAGATGTGATATAGTTTCGTTCATCCGTACAACATGCCTACGAAATGTAACACGCTCTTCTTTTGGAATGCTACCAAATGTTTTATCAAATACCTCGCCTTTACCCTCTGGCACTCTAAGTGGATATTTTATGGAAGATGGAGGAGTTACCCATTGTGCAAGCTGTGGGTTGAGTATTTTTATATCATCTACTGGTACATCTATAGTACTAGCAATTATAGATATATCTGCTGCATCATCGATATATACAATATCGCCTTGTGGAAATATGACATTTGGTTTATTTACTTTAAAACCAAAGCTCTCAGGGTTTTTAGCAATCATAACAGCGGCTATATATTTTGGTATATAATTTATAGTTTCTTGTGGGAGTGCGTTCATTTCTGCAAGTTCCCAAAAGTTATTACTCTTTGCCTTTCTAATAGCTCTAGATACTGTACCACCACCTGCATTATATGCTATTAATGAAAGAACCCAATTTTTAAAGTTTCTATTTAACATTTTTAAATGTTTTGCAGCAGCCCTTGTGGAGCGTTCGGGGTCAAATCTATCATCTACCCAATAGTTTACTTTAAGTCCATATATATCACCTGTTCTAGGCATGAATTGCCAAAGACCAGCTGCTCCAACCCTTGAGATAGCATGGGGATTAAAACTACTTTCTATCATTGGTAAATATGCCAAATCTTCAGGTACACCTTCTTCTAAAAAAACAGCTCTTATATATTCTAAGTATGGCTGCCCTCTATCTAGCATAACTTGCATCCAATTTTTACCCGAAGTTTGATAGTATTTTATGTATTTATTAACGCTATCATTATGGAAATCTTCTATCTTAAAACCTTGCAAATCAATTATTTTTATACTAGATGATTTTGATATGTTCTCACCATATAATTCAAGCTGGAATAAATTTTCGCCTTTAAGGCCTTTTCTAACATACATCTCATAAGATTCACAAGCAGATGTAAACATTAGAATTAATACCATAAATAGGCAAATGATTTTTTTAATTATTCTTTTATTCATAACTATTTTTTCATAATATATATTATTATTTTTTAAATATTAAAAATCTAATTACTGTTAGCCTTAAATTTTTTATAAGCCTCTCTAAGTTCAATAGCCTTTTCTTCTGGTGCAGTAGGATTACATGCTGCCCATGCGGCTGTTTCTGATGAAGCATTAAATTTTTGTCTATCTTTACTTCTAAGAGGTGGAAAAAACTCTATATGAAAGTTCCACTCTTTTGATAAGTCATCTCCATTTATAGGGGCACTATATAAAGCCATCATATATGGGAAGCGTATATTAAATAATGCATCAAGCATGCCTGTTGTTTCCTTTAGCATAGAGGCTAATGATATACTTTGCTCTTTATTAAACCCAACAATACTTGGTATATGTTCTTTACTCATAATCATAACACCGTATGGATATTCTGTAGCAAATGGTAGTAGGCATACAAAATAGTCATTTTCAAATATAATACGTTTGCCATCATTTTGTTCTTGCAAAAGCATATTATCAAATATAGATTTTTTATGTTCCGCATAATATGACGTCGCCATGTCTATTTTTCTTTGTACACGTAGAGGTATCCATGAATAGCCATATATCTGTCCATGTGGATGCGGCATTGTAACGCCAACTATCTCTCCTTTATTTTCAAATGGCATAATATATTTTATCTTGCTATCTTTTGATAAATCAGATATACGAACTTGCCATAGATTAACTAGCTCAGTGATATGTTCTACAGAAAGGTCACATAAAGTAGCATTATGGTCTTTCGAATATAATATTACTTCACATTTACCATAGGCATGTTTTGCTTGAAATAATAGTCCATTATCAACATCATCTGGTTCTATTGGATTTTGTGATAGTGCAGGGAAGTCATTATCATAAGCAAATACAGTATAATCATCTGGTACTTTCCCACTACCCGGACAAAATGGGCAATAATCTTTTGGCATCTGTGGACGCTCTTGTCTGTGACTTGCTATCATTACATAATCGCCTATTAGGCTATTGTATCTAAGTTCTGCCATTTTTATTACCTTCCTTATATTTTCCTTTATTTTTATAGCAAGTATATATTTTTTATCTTTTTTTTGCAAAATTTATCAACTACTAAGCCCATGCTTACTTTAACTATACAACTATTGTAATACATACTTTTGATTTAAAATGCTATATATTTTTTAATTTTTATAAGATGAATAATTTTATATAGTAAAATCTATTGGTTTAATTGAAAAAGTTAATTGAAATAAAATCTATATTGAATTATATTGCTATAGTCGGTAATAATAGTTTTGATTTATTTAAAGGAGTCTATATGTCAAAGGATGAAAAAAGCCAAGCAAAAGAAAAAGAAGCAAATATAAAAAATTTTTTAGACTTAAAAGTTAAAACAGTAAAATCATCAAATCTTATTAAACCTGATTTATTTCAAAAGTATGATGTAAAGCGTGGACTTAGAAATAATGATGGCTCTGGTGTATTAGTTGGTCTTACAAGTGTTGGTGATGTTCGTGGGTATTTTAAACAAGAACATGAATTAAAACCTATAGAAGGACAACTTCGTTATAGAGGTATAATGGTAGAGGATTTAATAGAGGGTTGTCAAAAAGAAAAAAGACATGGCTTTGAAGAAACTGCTTATCTACTTTTATTTGGACATCTACCTAATAAACAAGATTTAGCAGAATTTAATAATGTACTAGAAGCAGATAGAGAACTCCCTGAAGGGTTTGTTGAAAATATGATATTGAATACACCTTCGGGTAATATTATGAATAAACTTGCAAGAAGTGTACTTGTCATGTATTCATATGATAACAAACCTGAAGATAGAAGTATAAAGCATATACTCCGTCAATGTATAAAACTAATATCAACATTTCCGCTATTCGTTTTATATGGCTATCAAGCAAAAATACATTATTATGACAATCAAACTTTATATATACATAAAATAAAACCTAATGCATCTACTGCGGAATTATTTTTGCATATGCTTCGTCCCGATTCTAAGTATACAAAAATGGAAGCAGATATATTAGATTTAATGCTTATTCTCCATGCGGAACATGGTGGTGGTAATATTAGTACATTTGCAACTCATCTTATTACATCTTCAGATACAGATTTATATAGTGCAATAGCTGCTGCTGTTGGTTCATTAAAAGGTCATAAACATGGTGGTGCTAATGAGCAAGTATTAAAAATGGTAGATAATATAAAAGAGCATGTAAGTGATTATTCTAATGAAAAAAAAGTTGAAGATTATTTACGTAAAATTGTACGAAAAGAAGCATTTGATAAAACAGGGCTTATATATGGAATGGGACATGCTGTATATACAATAAGTGATCCGAGAGAAATTGTATTATCTGAACAGGCATATCTATTAGCAAAAGAAAAAGGCAAACTTAAAGAATATGAACTTTATAAAACTATACAAGGTCTTGCACCTCGTATATTAGCTGAAGAGAAAAAATCATCAACTAAATCGATATGTGCAAATGTTGATTTTTATTCTGGTTTTGTATATCAGATGTTAGATATTCCACCAATATTGTATACACCGCTTTTTGCTATATCACGTATTACAGGTTGGTGTGCTCATGCATTAGAAGAGCGTATATCTGGTGGGCGTATTATTCGTCCGGCATATAAAAGTGTGTTGCCAGATTCAGAATATACACCACTAAATAAGCGTACACAATAGACTAAGTATATAATAAGCAAGGAAATATAAATGAACAAAATTATACTAGCATTAGATGTATCAACTATGAGCGAAGTCGTATCCATTGTCGAAAAAATGGGCGAAAGTATTTTATGGTATAAGGTTGGTCTACAGTTGTTCCTTGCTGAGGGTGAGAAAGTTGTAGCCTATCTAAAAGAAAAAAATAAAAATGTATTCTTAGATTTAAAATTTTTGGATATACCAAATACAGTAGCTAAGGCGACAAACGAAGCCATTAGAATGAATGCAGATTTTATCACATTACATGCACTTGGAACTTCTGATATGATTAAAGCCTCTCGTGATGCTATAGACAAAAGCAGTAGCAATACAAAAATATTATCTGTAACAATATTGACAAGCATAAGCGAGGCTACATTAAAAACGGATATGTCTTTATCTGGCAGTATAAAAGAGAATGTGCATCACCTTGCAACAATTGCAAATGAGGCAGGTAGTCATGGTATCGTATGCTCTCCTTTTGAGATTGAAACAGTATCCTCTATAAATAAAAATCTTATAATAGTTACACCCGGGGTCAGGCTTGAAAATGATAGTGTTGATGACCAAAAGCGTGTTATGACACCTACTCAAGCATTAGCACTTGGGAGTAGCTATCTTGTTATGGGGCGTTCACTCGTTGGCAAAGATAATGCTGTTGATATTGTGAAAGACATTGAATCTAGCTATAATTAAATGGGCTATATAAATTAAATAGATAATATTTTGTTTAATATTTTTTGGCGGAATATACTATCATGTTCTACAAATAATATAGTAGGTTTATATTCTAGTAATAAATCTTCTATCTGCATGCGGGATATTATATCTATAAAATTTAATGGCTCATCCCATATATAAAGATGTGCTTTTTGACATAGGCTATATGCAATAAGTACCTTTTTCTTTTGACCCTCGCTAAAAAATGAAAGATCTTTTTCAAATTGTATCCGTTCAAAATCGAGATGACGCAGTATTGATTTAAATAATGTTTCATCAATGTCGTTATCTCTAGTAAAATATTTCAAATCCCCTTTCAAAAATGATGTGTCTTGCGATACATATGATATTTTGAGATTGCTACCAATATGTATATTGCCGCTATATTTTATATTTTCACCAAGTATCAATTTTAATATGCTAGACTTGCCACTACCATTTGCCCCATCTATAGCAATTCTATCATCTCTACAAACATCAAATGAAATATTTTTGTATACAATTTTTTCATCATAATATATAGAAACATTTTCAAAATATAGAATATTATCATTATGATATTTGATAGGATGAATACTCGGGCTATCTTTTGCTTCTATATTTTTTAATAGACCGGATTTTTCTTCTATAGATTTGTTTTTTCTAGCCTCAATAGATTTAGAACGCTTCATCATCTTAGCAGCCTTATGCCCTATAAAGCCCTTGTCCAATTCACCTCTCTTTGATTTTTCAATTTTGTCAGACCATTGACTACTACGCTTGGCAGAAGCATTTAGTCTTTTGATATCTTTTTTTAATTTTTTATTCTCAGCAATTTTAAAATTATCTTGCAAATTTTTATTTTCAAACCAGCTACTAAAATTGCCTTTCTGCACTTCTATATTTGTTTTATTTATGCTTATAACATGGTCAATAGAGTTGTCCAAAAATGTTCTATCATGTGAAATGAGAATAAATCCATGTTTACTATTTAAATAGTCTGAAACTAGCTTCCTTGATTTTTCATTGAGATGATTGGTAGGCTCATCTATTAATAAAAAATTATTGTCTTTTGTAAATAGGCTTGCAAGTAATATCTTAGTCTGCTCACCATGGCTTAGGCTATTAAATGTTCTATATAAAGCATCTTCATTTATATTAAGATAACTGAGCTCTTGTAGTATTTTCCATATTTGAAAATCATCATCAATGCTTTCAAGTATATCAATAGTATTTTTTGTTTTATCTATTATGTTGTTTGGGAAATAATCAAAACAAATATTGCTAGAAATATTTCCACTATATTCATATTGGCCCATAAGCAATTTCAAAAATGTAGTCTTGCCCCTTCCATTTCTACCAATAAAACCAAGCCGCCAATCTGTATCTATTTTAAATGAGACATTTTCAAAGATATTATCATAACTACCTTCATATGAGAAAGTTAGATTTGTTATATTTATAAGAGACATATTTTACCCTCCTAGTATTTTAACTATATCAGGATGGGCTATATTAATTATTTTTAAATCTACAATTGGTTGAAAATATATTTGATAAGACAATATAGATTTTAATAATAGAACTTTCCCATGCTGTATAGAAACAAATAAATTATTATTTGCCGTATAATACAATTAGAAAATTTTACATCTATAAATTGTCCTATATTGATTGTTTTAATAAGAATTGCTAGTATTCAAAAATAATTATATAATAAAGTCAACTTAGGATATGAATTATTTTTATAATTTAATTAAGGCTATATTATTATGAATGCTATTTTTTATTTCTCATCCACAGGTAATAGCTTAGACATTGTGAAAAGGATGCATGCTATAATAGGCGGAGATGTTCACTCTATACCAAAATATCATGGTAATTTAAATAACTATAATAAAATAATTATTGTAAGCCCTATATATGCATTTGCCCTTCCAAGCCCTACAGAAAATTTTATATTATCTATTAGTAGTGAAGTGCCAGTTTATATTATATTGACCTATGGTGGCATTGCTTTAAGTGCACCATATTATGCCTATAAAGTGGCAATGAAAAATAATATAAATATACATGCTGTGTATAAAATAAAAATGCCTAATAACTTCACATTATTTTTAAATCAACCAGTTTTCTTTATAAACTCTGCTCTTAAAAAAAGTCAAAAGCGGCTTAAAAATATAGCATTAAGTATAAATGAAAATAAAAAATGCATTCCAAAAAAGTCATTAATAAATCTTGAAAAATTATCTATAGAAAGCCAAAATGGTCGTAAAGAATTAGCTAAATCTTTTAATGTTAGTAATAGCTGCGTATATTCAAATGGATGTGCTAGATGTATTATTATATGTCCTGTGAATAATGTATATCAAGAAAATGGGAAAATACTTTTTGGGGATAATTGTGTGGGATGTTTGGGTTGCTATCATAATTGCCCGACAGAAGCTATTAATTATAAAAATATGACTAAAAATAAAAAACGTTATATTAATCCAAATATTGATATAGATGAACTTCTATAACTATACCTAAGACAAATATTGCCTTTATTATAAAATACTTATATAATAATACACTGTTTATTTTGAGTCTTTGAAAGATGATTTTTATGCCTCTAGTTTGTACACATCTACATCACAAATGTTTGACTTAGATTATGCATGGAATATAAATCAAGAGGCTCAATTAAAATATTATATATAAGAGATATGTATCTATTTGAAGCGATATGGGGTGATGTAAAGAATAAGAAAAATATAGCAATACCTACAAATAGTATAAAAATACATGGTGATGATAATTTGGCTGTATATAAGATTACAGAATAGCTATTTTTTAAAAAATTAAAAATGCATTAAATTAAATTGTAAATATCAGAGGTCTCACTATGGAAAAGAAAGAAGCAAAAGCAAAGATAAAAGAACTGTCGAGCATAATACATTATCATAATAACTTGTACTATAATATGGATAGACCAGAAATAGAGGATACAGAATATGATAAACTCATACGTGAATTAGAACAGTTTGAAAAAGAGTACCCTGAGTTTCTTTCAAAAGATAGCCCAACACAAAGGGTCGGTTCTGTAATACTTGAAAAGTTTGAAAAGTTTGAACATCCTATACTTATGTACTCTCTTTCAAATGTAATGAACAAAGAAGAGTTTTATGATTTTCATAAGAGAATGGTAAAAGAAACAGCGACAGAGGATATAGAGTATTTAGTAGAAAATAAATTTGATGGACTTGCATTAGAGCTTATATATGAAAATGGCAAACTCATAATGGGAAGTACACGTGGTGATGGTAGTATTGGAGAAAATATTACAAGCAATGTTGTAACTATATCTAATATACCAAAGAGTATAGATTATAAAGGTACTATTATTATCAGAGGCGAGGTTCTTATAACAAAAAAAGATTTTGCTAGTATTAATGAAGAACGCATAAAAGAAGAAGAAAGCCCATTTGTAAACCCAAGGAATGCTGCTGCTGGTAGTATTAGACAATTAGATAATAGTATTACATTGAAGCGTAATTTGAAATTTTTTGCATATCAGGTAGCAAATTATTCAGAGCTTTCTACAGTTGCTATAAACACAGAACTTGATGCAATGAATATGCTTAAAGAATTAGGCTTTACAGTAGAGGGTATTGATCTTGCAAAAGATAAAGATAATGTTATAGAAATATATAATGATATTGCTATAAAAAGAAATGCTCTCGATTATGAAATAGATGGTCTTGTTATAAAATTAAATAATCTAGCCTTTCAAGAAAAACTTGGCTTTTTATCACGTAGCCCAAGATTCGCCTGTGCATTCAAATTTAAGCCTGAAGAAAAAGAAACCACACTTTTACAAATAGATATACAAGTTGGTAGAACAGGGGCACTTACACCAGTAGCAAGGCTTGAGCCTGTGCATGTTGGGGGTGTGACTGTATCAAATGTAACATTACATAATCCAAGTGAGATAAAAGCAAAAGATATACGCATTGGCGATAGTGTATTTGTATCACGTGCGGGCGATGTTATACCAAAGATAAGTCGGGTTAATCTTGAAAAAAGGCATCCCGATAGCGAGCCATTTGAGTTCCCAGATAAATGCCCTATATGTGGGGGAGATACTGCTATTACAGATGGGGATATTATTGTTCGCTGTATTAATGAAGAGTGCCCTAATAAAATATTAAAATATATTGAATATTTTGTATCAAAGCCTGCGATGAATATTGATGGGCTTGGCAAAGAATGGGTTACGGCATTTGTAGAGAGTGGGCTTGTAAAGTCGCCTTCTGACATCTATAAAATCATAGGTAATGATTTGGATAAATTTGATAGAATGGGTGAGAAATCAAAAGAAAATATACTTAAAGCAATTGAGGATAGCAAAGAAACAACATTAAAAAAGTTTATATACTCACTTGGCATAAGGCATGTTGGGCAGGGGACTTCAGATATACTCGCTAAAAGATATGAAAGTATTAAAAATTTATTAAATATTGAAATGGATGATTTATTATCCCTTGAGGGTATTGGTGAAATAGCATCAAAAACAATATATGAATTTTTTCATGATGATAAAACAAAAAAAATAGTGCTCGATTTACTCTCTGTTGGCATCAATCCAAAATATGAAAAATTACAAAAAATAGAAAGCCCACTTACAGGAAAACATATTGTTATTACAGGAAGTATTGATGGCTATAGTAGGCAAGCGGCAAAAGACACAGCAGAAAGGCTTGGTGCTATTGTACAATCGGGCTTGTCAAAAACGACAAATATACTAATTGTTGGTGAGAAGGCTGGCAGTAAATTAAAAAAAGCACAGGCTTTTGGCATAGAAATCATGGATGCTGATAGTTTTATTGATATTGCAAAAAAATATTAATAAAATATTGGTATTATTGTCTATTGTACTTTTTTATCAATTAGTATTAAATAGAATATATATATTATACTAGTTGATTAGATTATTGCTGATATGTTTTGTATTCTATAAAAATAATTTTTGAATATAAAAAATAATAAAAAAAAAGGATAATATGTGTATAATTCTATATTTTTTTATGCATTAAAAAGTATAAAAGGTTCGCCATTATTTACTATTTTCTACTCATTATTTTTTGCTTGCACAATATCTCTTCTATATATATTTTTAATTTTATTTCAATATAGCGGAATATTTTCCGTTACTGTATCTATACCAATTAAAGTTATATTTATTATGATTTTATCACTTTTTATTTTATTTATAATAAGCATTACGACAATAGGTATTAAGTTTGTTTTTATACAATATTCGAGAATGTTTTCATCATTTCTTATATTTGGAGCACATAGAGCATCTTTAATAAAACTTATTTTTGTAAAGGCTACTATTTTTAATTTGATTTCAGTTGTTTTGTCAGTAATTATTATTGGTATATTATATGCTCTATTTGCTGAATTTATAAATGCAATTATAAGTATAGATAATGTTTTTAATGCAATAAAATATTTTCTACTATCAAGTATTATGATTATTATTATAAATACTATAACTAGCCTTGTAATTTCATTTTTATTTCTATTAGAAGACCCATATGACATAATGAGGGCTACACTATGAATATAAAAGCAATGTCTATAACAAAATCATTTAATGGCTCACTTAATAAATTTAATGCTTGTGAAGAAATAAGCATGGATATAAATCAGGGTGATTTTATAAGCATTGTTGGTCATACAGGTAGTGGTAAAAGCACATTTTTAAGTATGATTGGTGGAATAATGAAACCCACAGATGGTACTATCTATTATGACGCTATAAAAAATACAGATTTATCTAGAAATAAGATGGCAGAGCTAAGAAGGAAATATTTTTCATTTATATTTCAATACCCCGTTATAATACCCGGCATGAATGTAATAGATAATATACTTATGCCTTTGATATTTAAAGATGGTGTCAATGAAGAAAAAATAAAGCAGACTGAAAATAATCTGCGTATATTTGATTTATACAAAAGAAGAAAAATGAATGCTAATAAGTTATCGGGTGGAGAAATGAAAAAAGTTTCTATAATGCGTGCTCTAGCATATGGTGGTAGTATCCTTATCGCTGATGAACCTACTAGTGATTTAGACCCAGATTCTGCGAAAGCATTTTCAGAGATACTGCATACACTCAATGACAAAGGGGTTACTATACTTTTGGTTACGCATGCTCATAATGTTGCCGCTATATCACATACTGTTTACGAAATGAAAGATGGTAAAATTATAAGAAGCCTCAAATAAAATATTTTATTAGTAGTTTTATTTTAAAAAAAATAATGTATAATCACAAATATTATATTAACATATTTTTTTATATACTAAAATATATTAATACCGATATATTTACAAAGTATTCTTTGTAATTTACTTTTAATTTATCATAAGTATTATAAATATGCCAAAAATTGATGATATTAATAACCTAGGTGCTCTAATATACAAACTTGGGGAACAACCTTTAAGAAAAGAAATAAGTGATGCCGACTATAAAGAGTATCATTCTGTTTTTACTGATGATATTTTAGAGAAGATTCTACCCAATAGAAAAAAAGATGATCTCCCTTCATTAGATGATGTCCTTGATACTGATGATGTCCTTGATACTGATGATGTCCTTGATACTG
>CAMRBQ010000017.1 GCA_947040495.1 uncultured Spirochaetia bacterium | reverse complement strand
GGTATATCGTATGCGTAGGATGAAATTTCGTAATGGGAGGAGCGCCTAATGGCTAAAAAATCTTTCCTTGATTTTGTAAAAATCCCTAAAAATCTTACAAGGCATTCTGATGTAATGTTTGCTGTAGCAGCTGTTTTAGTTATAATGATGCTTATTATACCGATGCCTACAATGTTATTAGATTTGCTTCTAATAATAGATATAGTATTATCGCTTTTAATACTCCTTATGGTATTAAATATAAAAAGCTCTAGAGAGTTTAGTGTATTTCCTTCGCTTTTACTTTTCATGACAGCATTTAGACTCGCATTAAATGTTTCTTCTACTAGACTTATTCTAACACAAGGTACGGGTTTTAAAAGTAAAATTATCGTATCATTTGCGGAGTTTGTAGTATCAGGTAATATCGTTGTAGGTATTATTATATTTATAATTTTAATCATAGTCCAATTTGTGGTTATTACAAAAGGTGCAACACGTGTCGCTGAAGTTGCTGCTCGTTTTGCTTTGGATAGTATGCCTTCAAAGATGATGGCCGTTGAAAGTGAATTGCAAGCAGGTGCTATTACAGACAAAGAGGCTGAAGATAAAAGAAAAGCCATAAGAGAAGAGAGTGATTTTTATGGTACTATGGACGGTGCTTCAAAGTTTGTACAAGGTGATGTTATAGCTAGTCTTATTATAACTGTACTTAATATATTAGGTGGACTTGTTATCGGTATGGCTATGCGTGGGGAAAGTTTACAGGAAGCCTCTCAGGCATATCTTCGATTCACTATAGGTGATGGTCTTGTAACACAGATACCTTCATTTTTCATGAGTTTTGCTACAGGCTTGCTTGTAACTAGAAGTAGTAGTGAGGATGACCTTTCTAGTCAGGTTACAACACAGATATTTTCTAGTCCTAAAAATTTATATATTGGAGCAGGTTTTTCATTTTTATTAATGTTTTTACCGGGCTTTCCAAAGGTAATGTTATTTATTATTTCTGCTCTATTGGGTCTTGCGGGTTATGTTTTACAAAAACAGCAGAAGGAACTTGGTGGTGTAAGCGAGCAAGAGGCAGATATACAGTCGCAGTCTGGCAAAACTCCACTTGATGTAATTAATTTATTAAAGATAGAGCCTATAGAACTTTCAATAGGTACTATGCTTATACCGTTAGTTGATGAGACAGAGGGTGGCGACCTTTTAAATAGAGTTACACATATAAGGCGTGAATTAGCACTTGATATGGGTATTATTGTGCCGCCTGTACGTATCACAGATAATACAACAATCGAACCAGAAGAGTATACTATAAGTGTAAATGGAACTGAGATGACAAAAAGTTTTGTTCGTGGTAATATGCTACTTGCACTTAATCAAAAAAATGAACCGCTTCCAATTGAAAATGTTGAACAAACTAGAGAGCCTGCTTTTGGCTTGCCTGCTTATTGGATAAATGTTGAAAATAGAGATATTGCTGAAAGGGCAGGATTTATGATATTTGCTCCGACTGCTGTAGTTGCCACACATCTTACCGAAACAATTCGTAAATATGCTAATCTTTTACTTGGACGTGAAGAGGTTCAAAAAATTCTTAATATGCTGAAAGAAACTCATCCTGCTTTGGTTAATGAAGTGCTTATGTCTTCAAATGATCATGGTGGTGAAAGTCCATTGGGATATGTACAAAAGGTTATGCAAAATCTTTTACAAGAGGGCGTATCAGTAAGAAATACTGTTACTATATTGGAGGCAATAGCAGATACAATAAAAGTTATGCGTAGTGACCAAGCAAGTGAGCTTGTTCGTACAAGGTTAGCACCGCAGATATCTCAACAGGTATCTGGTAGTGACAGGGTTATACATGTAATAATGCTTTCTCAAGGTTTGCAAGAAGAGATGGCTAATGCTTTGTCTGATGGTTCTGATATGCAAACAGGTGTAACATTAGCTTTGGGTTATGAGGCATTACAGAAACTTGTGAAAAAATTGCGTGATTCTGTAAGTGTTGTTAATGAAAAAGGTTATGAACCAGTATTTTTTGTCAGTCCTTTGATAAGGAAAGTTTTGCAACAGCTCGTAATGAAAAATGTTGGTAAATATAATGTTATTGCTACAACAGAGGTGGCAAGTGGCTATAAAGTTGAGTCCATAGTCGTAATTCAACCTTAGTTTATAATTTAAAGATAGTAGTGAAGATACTGGGAATTTATTTGCTGCTGTCGATAAATTTAATAATATGTAAAGTGAACTATTTATGGGAGGATATCATGAAAAATGTAGTTCTTTTGGTTAAAAACAGAGATGATGTATTAAAGGTCGTTGGGGGTAAATATGGGGAGAGGTATTATATTCTCAATATAAAAGAAATAATTAAAAAAAATATATTTGGTGTTTCAAAAAAAAATTTTGAAGTTTCCATTTGTATTTTGGAGCAGGGCTAGCGTCTATATATATTTTTATTAAAAACAATTTTTTGATAGGGTTTTTTAAAATTATATTTATTTTGGAGTTGTTATAAAATGGTTGATATAAAATTAGTTAGAGGCAAGACTGAAAAAGAGGCTATGGCATTTGCTCGAATTGATTATGGTAATAATTTTACTATACTTAGTGGTAAATCTATAAAGACAGGTGGAATATTAGGGCTTGGTCAAAAAAATGAGTATGAAATAAGAATAATGCTACATTCTAGGCGTGAACTTTCAAATTTTGATGAAAAATTTCAAAGTGATAAAAAAGAAATAAAAAAGCATGAGCCTATTGATGGTACAGAAATTGGAGAACGTCTCCTTGATATTAGAAAAAACATCATAGAAAGTGCTAATGTTAGAAATGATAATCATTATGCTAGTAGATTAAACAATATAGAAGATATTAATGTTAGTGCTTCTATAGTTACTGATGATGATTCTAATTATGGTAAAGTTTATAATTCTCCTAGAAATAGGATAATTTCTGATAGAGATGATGACAACACAGATTGTATGCAAATTTCTGATATATTAGCTGATAATAAAATAAGTAGTGAAAATGATAATTATGTGAAAAATAATATAAATATTTATGGCTATATCGATAAAAAAATGGAGAGCCTTGAAGATAAAATGCGTTTGGTATTGTCAGAATTTATACAGAATGATAATACTAAAAAAATTACAGACGGGCATAATTCTAATAATCAAAATAATTTTAATTCATATAATAAGGCTGTAAGTCAACGAAGGAAAACAGAGGAAGAAAGGGATATCGATGATTTAGAAAATTCTAATATGGCACAAATTGCTTTAAATAGATTTAATAATGATATACAAAAAAGTGATACATGCTTAGAGATAGGCATGTCAGCAAAGTCAAATAATGAAAATGCTGTAATAGAAAAAGCATTGGATAATCTAAGAAAGAAAGAATTTCCAGATGAAATCTTAGAGGATATTAGAGAGTATCTTCTTACTTCAAGTAATGCCAGATTCATACAGTCGGATAAAGTAGTACGTGAGGAGATAGAAAGATTTTTTAATGAAAATTTAATATTAAAAAGTGGAATACAGGTGTCTAGTAGGAAAAAAATAATTATTCTTGTTGGTCCTACAGGTGTTGGAAAAACTACAACTATTCCAAAATTAGCAGCGACACATATACGTTCAAAACGTGATATCTCTTTTATTACAATAGATAATTATAGAATAGCAGCAGAGGAACAGCTTCAAAAATATGCCTCAATTATAAAAGTGCCATTTATGACAATAAAAACACCTGAAGATTTACGAACGGAGGTACGTAAGATGGGACAAAATGGTGTTTTGTTTATAGACACTATCGGGAGATCGCCTAAGGCAACAAGAGATATTGTTGATATGTCAAAATATTTTTCATCTATAGGTAGATTTGATATTGATATTAATCTTCTTATTAGTGCAACATCCAAATATAATGATGCTTTGAATATATTAGATACATTTAAAGTGACAAATTATAAAAGTGTTATTATAACAAAATTAGATGAAACTGTTTATTTGGCCCCTGTTTTGAGTGCTATAATAAAAAACAAGGTTGCAATTAGTAATATCACTTATGGTCAAGCAGTGCCGAGTGATATATCCGACGCTGTTAAGGGTAGAAATAGAATAATTAAAGGACTTTATGGCGGAGTTATGTGATGTTGGATCAAGCCGAAGGTTTAAGGAAGGAATTTATGGGGGTACAGTCTAATACTGTAAATCAAAAAATAATAACAATTGCTAGCGGCAAGGGTGGTGTTGGCAAAAGTAATATTGCAGTCAGTCTTGGGATAGCATTATCTAATTTAAAAGAAAAAGTTCTTGTTATTGATGCTGACTTGGGGCTGGCTAATATTAATGTACTTGTTGGACAGGTGTCAGATTATAATATTTTTCATGTTATAAAGGATTTGAAAACTATGGATGAGGTGGTAATGGATACACCATATAATATTCGTATTATCTCTGGTGCATCTGGGTTTTCACAGATTGCAAATATTGCAGATAGTGATAGAAAAAACTTTATTAATGGTATAGAAAAATTAAATGATGAAAATATTATTATAATAGATACAGGGGCAGGTATTGCTAGGAATGTTATTTCATTTGCTGCTTGTGCGGATGAGACTATTGTCGTTACAACACCAGAGCCTACATCTATAACAGATGCTTATGGTATTATAAAAGCTATATCTATGGAGCCAAATAAAATAGATGTGAAACTTCTAATTAATAGGGTTAAAAGTACAGTCGAGGCAAAAAAGGTAAGTAGTAGGATAATTTCAATAGCGAAACAATTTTTAGATATAGATGTTGAATATCTAGGATTTATTTTTGAAGATAGCATTGTTCCATATTCTGTTATACATCAAGTGCCTTTTTATGCTTATGATAATAGATCTAAGGCTAGTTTATGCTTAGACCATATAGCAAATCGTATTTTAAATGTTAATGACAGGAATTTTCAAAAAAGAAAAGGAATAAGTGGTTTGGTAGATACATTTATGAATATGTACAGTAAACAATAAATTAAGAGTTTAAATATGTTTAATAATATATTAGGTGCGTCTTTGAAAAAAATAGCTACTTTATTTAAGATAAAGCATGTATATTTTGCCATAGCTTTTATAGCAGTATTAATATTTTTGCTTTCCGTTGTGCAAAATAATACAATATTAGAATCTATAATAAGGGCATTTTCGGGTACAGTTATCTCTACTATAATAGTTATTATTATGTGGATAGTTATATATAATATAGTAGGGCCATTTATCCCTAATATTAAAAAAAATAATAATCTGGATGTTCCTAGTGCATTAGATAATAGTATCGCTAGTTCTAATTCGGAAATAGCTATATCTGATGATAATTTAGATATGAATGATATCCTTAATACGCAGTCTCAAAATTTAGATATCAGTAATGATGAAAGCTTTTATGAGAGCCCAAAAGAAGATATTATAGCTGATTTACTAGCAGATAATAATTCTAGTATGGAAGAACCATATCAAAAAAGTACATTAAATGAAGAGAAAGAGGTTGATAATTCTAATGAACTATTGTATCATGAAACGGCTGTTAAGGCCGAAGAGCCGCATGATTATGATGTAGAAAGTATTGATTCTATTATTTTTTCAAGCAACACGGGTGATTCCAGTAAAAATGATAGAGAGGAAATACTGGATGTTAATAAGTTAGTAGATGAAAGTAATCTAAAAAGTACTAATTCTAATAAAGGTAGTAATTTTGAAGATTTCAGTAATAATCCCGAATTATCAGCACAACTTATAAGAACAGTGCGTGCTAAAGATGAAGGGAAAGGTAATACTTAATTGTTATGAAGAATACAAAAAAAGTAAGAAAAAATGCTGTAATCATTACAGATCAAAATGAACAAGAATATTGGGTTAAATATAGAGAAGCGGGTGGTGCTGATATAAGAGAAGCACTTATTATAAAATATTTGCCTTTGGTAAGGTATGCTGCTGGTAAAATACCAATAAATGTACATACCAATAAAACTATAGAATTTGACGATCTTGTGGCTTATGGTAAATTTGGCTTAATTGATGCTGTTGAGAAATATGACCCAAGTAAGGGAGTGAAATTTAACACCTATGCGGTAACACGTATTAGGGGGGCTATATATGATGAGCTTCGTTCTTTAGATCCGCTGTCTAGGACTATAAGACAAAAAGCAAAATTGATAGAAGAAACTAGACATAGATTAGAAACTAGACTAAGTCGTGATATTACATCTCAAGAAATTGTAGATGCCACTGGTATGACAGTAGCTGATTATAAAAAAGTTGTGAGATATGTCTACGAGTCTTCACCTATATCATTAAATTATGTATGTTATGTTGACGATAGTGATGAGATATCTATTGAAGATATGGTTAAATCTACAGAAAAAGTATCCCCTGATTATATAGTAGAACGTGAAGAAATAAGAAAAATTATAGCGAGTGCCTTGCATGAACTGCCTGACAAGGAGAAGCAGGTATTAATTTTATATTATTATGAAGATTTAACATTAAAAGAAATAGGTGCCGTATTAGATGTGTCTGAAAGCCGTATTTCTCAATTACATACAAAAGCTACTCAAGCATTAAGGTATAGATTAAGTGAAATCAAGAAAAATTTGCTTTGAGAATATTGTTTTTTAACTTTTTGTTTTAAGGTATAATGCTATGAATGAACTAAAAAAACGGATATTAGAGAGTGATTTTTACCAAAATATAAAAATAAAAAGAGCATCTAAGTCTATTGAATTACATGTCTCTTCTATAGAGGCTGGGATGGAAGAAGCTTCTTCTGTTCTTGATTGTCCTTTATATGAACTTATATATGAAGTTATCGAACAGGGTAATAATGGAATATTGGGGGTTGCGAAAAAGCCTTATTATGTTCGTTATATACATGTCCCTTTGGCTGGAAACAAATTGTCATATGGCGATAATGATAATAATGAATTAGATATTGAAGGTTATGGTAAATCAAAAGAAAATAAAGATAGAGATACAACTATAATTGTAAGAATACAAATACAAGGCATTATGTTAAAAGTTGTTCCTCCTAGTGGTAAGGGGAAAGTCATAAAAGATTTTTCTTATCTTGAGCGCATTTTGAACGAAAAAGAAGTGCTTAAGTATGATATTGATATGGCAAAAAATGCTTTACAAAAACAAAAGAATGAGTATGTAAAAATATCTGACTATTATGAAAATAAATATTCAGATGGGCAGTTTTCATTAGAGGTGAGCCCTGAAAAAATGAAAGCATTTATTAAACTTGCTCCATTAAAAAATAATTGTCGTGAAGTAAGTATCCTAGATATAAAAGAGCTTCTAACTGAACAAAAAATAGTGCATGGTATAGAAGATGGCATTTTAGAAAACGTTATAGAAGATTATATTGTTAATGTTCCAAGTCTTGTTGCTGAGGGTACTTATGTTGTGGATGCAGAAAATGCGAAGCTTAGCTACAATATAAATATAAACAAAAAAATAATACCAAAAGATATTAAAGAAAATATTAGTATAGATTATAAAAATTTAATGAATATTGAAAATGTCGTGGTAGGGCAAGTATTGGCTGAAAAAGTTGATGGTGTAGAAGGCAAGCCTGGTTATGATGTATATGGAGAGCGTATAGAGCCAAAATCTATTAAAGATATAGATATTTCAAGTTATTCAGGTACTAATACAGAATTGTCATCTGATGGAACTCAAATACTGTCTACTATTGATGGTCAGGTTGAATATATTGCTGATAAACTTTCTGTTTCGCCTATATATGAAGTTGTGGGCGATGTTGGGCCTCATACGGGCAATATAAACTTTATTGGTAGTGTTATTGTAAAAGGTAGTGTACTTGATAATTATCGTATAAAAGCAAATGGTAATATTGAAGTTAATGGCAATGTTGGCAAATCTTACCTTGAAGCAGATGGTAATATTATGATAAAGCTCGGTATGCAAGGGCATGAAGAGGGTACTTTAATAGCTGGTGGTAATATTGTATCTAAGTTTATCCAATATGCTAGTGTATATGCCAAAGGTGATATTTTGGTTACTGAGCTTATAATGAACTCAAATATAAATGCGGATGATAGAATTATACTTGCAGGCAAAAAAGCTACTGCTAGTGGTGGATGTCTTAGGGCATTAAATGAAATAGATGCAAAAATATTAGGCTCTTTAACTTCTGTGCGGACTATTGTAGAAGTTGGGGTACTTCCAAGCGATAGAAAAAAAATGGACGATCTCTTACAAGAGAAAGATTCTATTGTAGAAGAGATTGATGAGTTATCAAAGAATGTAAAATTACTTGAGACGCAAGAAAAAACGAAGAAGTTAGAGGAAGATAAGGTAGAACTTCTAAATGAAGATAGAGAAAAGTTAGAGCAGATAAAAGCACGTTTGCAAAGTATAGATGGAGAGCTAGAAAAATTTAATTCTGAAATGGCGAATATACCAGAAAATGCAAATATTGCTGTTTCAAAAGAAGTACATTCTGGTGTAAAGATATTAGTAGGTGCCGCTGAGTTTGAGATAAGAAATTCTTGCAAAAATGTAAGATTTTTTAATGTAGATGATAATATAGAAATGAAAAAATATACTGATACTAAAGAGAGTAGCGAAAATAAATAAATAAATATTGAAAGGAAAAAAGGGCTTTGTTATGCCTGTAGCTCCACTTGATTTAAAGCAATTATATATGCAGCAAGGGCATATCGGTAAAATAGAGCATGCGAAGGTAGCTGCCTATAGTCTTTCTGTTCAATCGGAAGATAAAGATATAAGTAAAGATTCATATGAAAAAGATTCTACTGTTGTAAAAAATGAAGAAGCGACCGAACTTAATTTAGTTAAAGAAAGAAAAGAACATAAAAAAGATCAAGATACAAGATTTATGCATTATCGTAAAAAAAAATATAGAGATAATGATGATGAGATATTTGATACAGTCGTTGATAATGATAATGACGATGAAAATATAAAAGGAAAACATATCGATTTGTTTGGATGATATTTATGAATATAATTTTTTCTATTATGAGTGTACTTGTTGTATTAGTTGTTGTGTTGCCTTTATTTTATATATATATAATGTCTAGAGCAAGAGAGCGTTTAGAAAAGGAGACAATTTCTATAGTTAGAGATGAAATTAATGCCCTTGTGAAAGAGTTTAATCATCTGTCGCTTTCAAATATTAGTTTACTTGAAAATATGACAATTAGAGCCAAAAAGATACTTAGAGAGGTTGATGAAAAAGAGAAAAGGCTTAAAATAAAAAAATATGGCAATAAAAATAAAGAGACTATAGAAAATCAATACTCTTCTTATAATCAAGAATTGAATATGAGAAAGCAGCCTATGTACTCAGCTTTAATTGATGAGCCTTTGGAAGAAAAGATGAATGCATCAAATAAGGAAAATTTTATATTAGATTTGTATAAACTTGGCTTTTCTAGTGATGATATTGCTCATAAATTAAATAAGCCCATTGGTGAGGTAGAGCTCATACTTGCTATGAATCTTATTGACCATAAAGAAGAGAAAGAATCAAATATTTACGATATATAATCGCCCACTTTTATGTTTGTTCCATTTATAAAATCTTTTACATTCTGACGCTTTTTACCACTTTTTTGTAGCTCTGTAATTATTAGAATGCCATTTGATGTTTGTATATATATGCCTTCATTGTTTATTTCTATTATTTCACCATATTTATCATTTTCTGATTTCGTGCCATCTTTGACACGGGCTTTATATACCCTTATAACAATATCATTGTAATTAAAGTAGCTGACAGGCCATAGACTATATGCTCTAATTTGATTATTTAAATCGCGAGCCTTTTTAGAAAAATCTAGTTTGGCTTCTGTTTTTTTTATTTTTTTACAGTATGTTGCATTTCTTTTATCTTGTACTTGGGCTTTTTCCATAGAGCCTTCTACATTGTTTAAAAATTGACCGAGCAATGAGCCGCCAGCAATTTTTACATCTTCATAAAGCTCTTGATATCCACTGTCAGATTTTATTTTTATCGCTTTTTGTAAGAGTACATCACCTTCATCAAGTCGGATACTCATCTTTTGTAATGTTACACCAGTTTGTGTAAAGCCATTTAATAAAGCGGCTTCTATAGGGCTTGCCCCACGAAATGTAGGTAGAAGTGATGCATGTATATTTACAGACTGTATATTTGCGATGTTAAGCGCAGCCTCAGATAATATCTGTCCATAGGCAACCACTATAAATAAATCTATGTTTAGTTCTTTTATTTTTTCTATAAATTCAATGTCATTTATATTATTTGGTCTAAAAAGAGGGATGCATTTTTCTTTTGCAAATTCGCTTACAGGCGATAGTGTAATTTTACCACTTCTATCTTTTTTTACATCCTCGGGTGCTATAATGCCCGCAAGATTTATATTTATATTTTGCAATGCTTCTTTTATACAAACAACTGTAAAATCTGTTGAGCCTGCGATGAGAATATTATACATTAATCACCTAACCTTTATTTTACTATTATTCTAATACATAATTCTTTTATTTTCAATACTTTTTTAAAATAGAAATATTTATGAATTAGCGATACTATTTTCTTTTATAATAAAAATATAATAAAAAAATTATTTGCCTATACAAAATTTAGAAAATATTTCATCAATAATATCATCTGCCGTAGTAGGGTGGCTTATATTATTTATAAGTCTTGTTATAGTACGAGCTTCTTCTGCGATTATATCAAGGTTTTCTTTGTCGCTAATTTTTACAAGGCAGTTATCTAATGCTTCGATACTTTGTTCAAGATATCTTTGCTCTTGAATATTTATATATGTTTCTTTTTTTAATAATTCTATATCATCTTTTTCTATAATGCTTTTTATTGATTGTATTAATTCATCTTTGCCTAATTTATTTTTTGCACTAAGTAAAATTGTTTTTTTATTTTCAAAATAATAGTCTATAGTTTTTTCTAAATCACTTTTGTTTAATACAAATATTATTTTTTTATTTTTTATTATTTTTAGAAATTCTATTATAGCAATATCATCGGCGGAGAATTTTTTATTATAGTCAAATACAGCAATTATAATATCAGCTTCGTTAGAACATTTTATCGCCCTTTCAATACCCATTTGCTCAATTTCATTTTCGGTTTCATTATGAAACCCTGCCGTATCCATTAAATAATATGGGATGCCATCAATATATATACATTCATGTAGGCTATCCCTTGTTGTGCCAGCTATGTTGCTTACAATTGATCTGTCCATACCAAGTAGCATATTAAATATACTGCTTTTTCCAACATTAGTTTTTCCAATGATTGCAATATGTATTCCATTAATAAATTTCTTTACAACATTAGAGGCATTAATTATATAATTAATTTTATCTTTTAAATTTATAAATGATTTATAAATATCGTCATATGAGAATTCAATAGTTTCATCTTCAGGAAAATCAAGCTCGCCCTCTATTCTTATAAGTGTATCTGTTAGTGCTTCTTTTATTGCATCAACCTCTGTTTTTAATCGACCTTTCATTTTATAGACACTAGCTTCTGCCTCAAGATAATTATTCGATGAGATTAAATCATGTATCGCCATAGCCTCGCTTATGTCTATTTTGCCATTTATATATGCTCTATATGTAAACTCACCCTTTGATGCGAGCCTTGCCCCTTTTTTTATGATTAGATTTATAACCCGCTCTATAATGGGTATACTGCCATGAATATATAATTCGACAGTATCTTCTGTTGTATAAGTATTTGGGCTTTTCATAATAAGCATGAGTATATTATCTATAATAGTATTATCATCTTTTATATCTACATGGTACGTTTTATGGCTTTTAAAATTATTAATATTATTTTTCGACTTTACAGATTCAGATATATCATATGCTATGTTTAATGCATTTTTGCCAGATATGCGTATAACGGCTATGGCTGATTTACCATATGGTGTTGATAATGCTACAATTGTGTCATCTAATGAATAATTCATATTCACATTTATATTTTAATAAGAGAAAAAAGTCAAAATTATTTTTATACATAATATTTTGCAATTGTAAAATTAAAAGTTCTCATATGTATTGACGATAATTTCAACATCTATGTAGTTAGGAGTTTTCATAATGGTTAAAGTAACAGAGGCATTGAGGGGGCAGTGTAAAGAAAAGCAGAGGGAGTACGAAGATAAGATTGAAAGTCTTGAAAAGAGAATTATAGATATTGAAAAGAAAATAAAAGATTCTGAAGAGGCTAATTTGGATCAAAAAATAGATATAGCTTTTATGTCTCTTATACAAGCATCATATCATTATGCTATCAATTCTGTATCATATGGTACTTTGGCTATAAAAATGGAAGGTGAATTAAATGAGGCCAGAAAGCTTGTAAGCAAGGTTATCGTATTATGTGAAGATGTCTATGGAAATGCAACAGATGAATCTTTGTCTTATAATGAAGAGGTGCATGAAGCCTTGGAAGGAAAGTTTGATGATAAATGGAAATATAATTTTATATGTTCACTTGGATATATGATAGATTATGTGAAATATTTTTATGGCGAGAACTCAAAATGGAAATGGAACTTTGTAGAACTAGAGGGGCGTTTTGCTCTTCTTACAAAAAACATGATAAACTTTAAATCATTTATACGCCTTTTAGAACCTGGTGCTGTAGGTTATGTAGAGAGATCTAATCATATGAAACTTACAAAAAGATTGTTGGCAGAGAGCTCAGAACAGTATCGAAAAAGATATGAACTTAAAGATAAAAATGTAGAAGACATGCGTTTTGCAATAAATTTATCTGATGCTTTGCGTGTCATACATGCCTATTTGGGTGAAGCAGACCAGTCGAGTGAACAGAAAAAGGTACGTGACCTTTGGAAGAAAAAGTTGAATGAAGATATAAAAAAACAAGAGAAAATATAAACTTGTTGTAGATTTATTTAAAAAATATATTAAACTACTATTGCTAAATTAAATTAAGATTAAACTGCTTTTTTGAGACAGGGAGATAGTAATTGATGGAAGTGATTTTTGATATATTTTTTCATGTTTTCATATATCCAGTAAGATATTTGATAGAAATATTATTTTATTTTTTTGTTATACATACAAAAACTAATTATATAAACACATTATTTTTTGTAAGTATTATAATAAATATCTTGGCATTACCTATTTATGCTGTAGCAGATAAGTTGAAAGCACAAGAAGATATTATCCAAAGGAAGATGAAGCCAGAAATAGATGTAATAAAATCTGTATATAAAGGCGATAAAAGATATATGCTAATTAAAGCATGCCATCGAATCAATGGTTACAAAGCGATATATGCTTTTAGATCAACGATGGGTCTTCTGATACAAATCCCTTTTTTCTTTGCTGCATATAATTTTTTTTCAACAGTTGAAGGATTTAATTTAGTCAGTTTCATGGGTATTACAAGCCTAAGTAACAGTGATGCTCTAATAAAAATAAATAATATAAATATTAATGTTTTACCATTTGTGATGACACTTTTTAGTGTTTTCTCAAGTTATATGTATACAAAAATAGATAGCAAAAAATGGTGTGATGATAGAAATAATAAGTTCATGTTGAAAGAGCAATTGTCATTATATTCGATGAGTATAATATTTTTAATATTGCTATATAACAGCCCTGCAGTGATGTTATTGTATTGGACAATAAATTGTGCCTTTTCATTGTTGAAAAATATTGTTATCTATAACAAGAATAAAATTATTTATTTATGGACGAAACTTCATTCGAACAAAAAATCATTTAATATTTTTAAATTAATAATAAAACTTGTTTTGTTAATTTATAGTCTAGTAATAGTGGTTATGACTATATTATATATTTATAGCCCAATGCTTCTTCATAAAAAAACTTATTTTGATATGGCTATTGTATGGTTTTTATTATTCTTTATATATCTGTTAAAATGCTATACTAAACGTTTTGTGCATTCTATTAGAATATTAGAGGATAAAAAAAGATTTAATTTATTACTGCTATCTTCATCATCTCTTACTATATTGATTGGATTATTAATTCCATTGTTATTAATAGGTTCTTCGCCACAGGAATTTGCAAAACCATTTTATTTGGTACTAATTAATTTTTGTATTTATTTTGGTATATTTTTTATTTATCCTGTTGGTATCTATATGATGCTTTCTCATAAATTAAAAGACATAGTAGTTTTTGTTATATCATTATTGGCTCTTATATCAATTATTCATACATTTTTGTTGCAGGGCAATTATGGAACAATAAATCCAAATTTTTCTTTTGATTTTGCATATAGATTAAAGGCCGATATTCAAGAATCTATATTGAATATATTTTTGATGGTTTTATTATTAGTTATACTTTTTTTAATATTTAAACATAAAAAAATAATATTTTTACAGTATGCATTTTCAATTATATCATTGTCTTTGACAGCAGTATCTATATATGAATTTGTTAATATCGATAGAGAGCAAAAATTATTATCAAATATTGCAAAGAGTAGTGAGATAAGTGTTTCGGAAAAATCTAGTATATTTAATTATTCAAAAGATGGTGAAAATATATTTATAATAATATTAGATAGAGGTAGTCCAATCTATTTTGAAGAGGCTTTCAAAAGGATGCCTCAACTTAAAGAACAAATGGAAGGATTTATATTTTATACAAATACAACTTCTTTTACAATGTATACATTTCCTGGAATTCAAGCATTGTATGGTGGTTATGAATATACTCCATATGATATATATAAAAATAATGATAAAATGGGAGATAATGCTAATACTTGGGCTATTCATAATGAAGCATTACTAGTTATGCCTAAGCTGTTTTCAGATATAGGTTATTCTGCAGCTACATTTGCGCCCACCTATGCCAATGGCTCATGGGTTCCAGATTTATCTATTTTTAATAAATATACAAATATAAAAGCATATAATATTACAGTAGAAATTATAGAAGAGGGTATGAATGAAATATTTCAATATAATATTTCTGATACTGAAAATACAAATATAAGTACAAATATTATAACCGATTTTCGATATAAACTTTCGAGGTTTTCATTATTTAGAATACTGCCATTGCCTCTAAGGCATGATTTTTATGATGGAGATGGTTGGTATATTGCAACTGGAGAAAATTTAGTAGTATCTAAGATTAGTAGTATGCATACCTATGCATTAATGCTTTCTTTGAAATCGATGACAGATACCAAGAAAGAGGGTAATAATTTTAATATGATGCATTCTGATATAACTCATGACCCTGATAATTTTAATAGTGATTATAGAAGTTCTTCTGTTATTAGTGATGTGCCAAAAGACGACTTGGATTATTTTCTAACAGAGTTTTCTGCGAGAAGTTATTATGCTCATGTTGCCTCGTTAGAGACTCTTGTGAATTATTTTAACTTTCTAAAAGAAAATGATGTCTATGATAATACAAAAATTATCATAGTATCTGATCATGGTAGAGAAGGATTTCTTACTGTAGAGAATAATACAGAGGAGTTGTGGAATTATAGGGCATTTGCTTCTTTGCTTTTGGTGAAGGATTTTAATTCCAAGCATCCTTTGGGAAATAGTAGTAATTTTATGACAATAGCTGATGTTCCTTTCATAGCGACCAGTCATTTAGAAGAGCCTGCTAATCCATTTACCGGTAATGTTTTTACAAACAACTATAAAGATAATGGTATAAAAGTATTTACCTCTGAAATATTTCAGTTCACTCATAAATATGATGTAGGAAATGTTTACAATGTTAAAGATAATATATATGATACAAATAATTGGCTCAAAATTGATGAATAATATATATAGAAATAAATTATAGATTAAAGATAAAAAAGCAGATGATACAAGAAAGAAATAAATTATAGATTTATTTAAAAAATATATTAAACTATTACTGATAGGCAAATATAAAAAAGATATATACGATTATGAAAACAATTAAATTTTATTTTTTAAAATACTACAAAATAATATCTACATTAATATTTAGAGAAATAGATACAATAGGTGGGATGTTGGCACTGTTTTTTCAATCATTTGTAGAATTGATACATTTACGTAATAGAAGCAAGAGTATACTTTATAAAGAGACAGTACAACAGATATACTATACAGGCGTAAAGTCTGTGGTGCTTATAGTAATGGTAGCATTATTGCTTGGATTTTTAACCACATTTTATTTACAGCAATTTGAAAATTTAATAACATCAGATATAACAGGCTTAATATTTTCTATAGTTATAGTAAGGGAATTTGGTCCATTATTTACATCTATAATTGTTATTGCAAGAAGTAGTGCTTTTATGAGTTCAGAGATTGCAACTATGGTTATAAATGAAGAGATGCAAGCAATGGAATCTATGGGGGGCAATACACTTCAGCTTATACTTTTACCTAGGTTTATTGGTATCATGGTTTCCATGTTATTTTTGAATATTATATTTGATTGTGTTGGTATATTTGGTGGTGTATTTGCAAATAAATTATTAAATCCCTCAATAGACTATGTTTCATTTATAACGAATCTTTTTGCTTCATTTTCTTTTTGGGATATATTTATTATTTTCTTAAAATCTATGGTATTGGGTGGTATAATAAGTGTGACGTCAGCATATGCGGGCTTTAAGGCAGGTGGGTCATTAAATGGTATTGCATTAGCCACACAAAAAGGTGGTGTTATGGGGTTTCTATGGGTGTTTTTTTTGAATGGTTTGATAACGTTTTTATTTTATACTTATACGCTATAAGGAAAAAAAATGTTATTAAAATTTGAAAATGTATCTTATTCATCAAATGAAAAAAATATTTTAGATAATGTATCATTTGGTATTAGTGAAAATGAAAAAGTCGGTATAGTTACAAGAAGTGGCGAAGGAATGAGCTCTATATTGAAATTAGCATCTGGTCTGATATCTCCACTTAAAGGAAATATATATTTACGTGGGCATGATACAGTAAGTACATCAAAGTATGAATTGATGAAAGATAAATCTAAACATGGTTTTTATTTTCAGCATAATGCTTTACTTTATAGTATGAGTGTATATGATAATCTTACATATTATTATTATATAAATACAAATATGACTGATCAACAAATAGAGGATATCGTCTTAGAAAAGCTTGATGAATTTGGTTTTGATAGGGAAGCTATAGATAAATTTCCTATATATTTAACGCCGTCAGAAAAAAAACTTATCAATTATATAAGAGCTATTATACATAGCCCAGATTTGCTTTTTGTGGATGATATTTTGAGCTTTTTAAATCTAGATATTTTATTTGATGCTGTAGAAAATTATGTGTCTGAAAATGCCGTTGCATTGGTTATGAGCCATTCTTCTATCACAAAATTAAAAAGGTTTATTAAGCGTGTTATAGTTGTGCATGAAGGGCGTATTTATTTTGATGGAGATGTAGTTGTTATTGATTCTTTAGCAGAAGAGGATAGAATAATAAAAAGTTTTTTGTAAAAAGGTTACTATGGCTTATACTTTCAAAAAAACAGAGAAAATGGTTATTACATTTTTAACTATAGGTTTTATAGGGACACTAATATTACTATCATTATTTTTAAGTCAAAGGAGTATGTTTAGAATAGGGCAAACATATTTTTCAGATTTCAAGAGTGCCAAAGGTATTAGTAAGTCTACTATTATAACATTGCATAATATACCTGTCGGTGTAGTAAAAGAAATTATTCTAACAGAAGATAACACAATTAGAGTTAGGTTGACAATATATAGCCGTTATGTAAATAGGGTTAGAGAGAATAGTGTTCTTGTCTTACGTAATCAGATTATAGGGACTACAGAACTGGTGCTTTATCCAGGCTCAGATGATAGCCCCCTTGTTCAAGAAGATGCCACAGTTTTATCTTCGGATACAGAAGAAGGCGTTAGATACCGCTCGGCATATGAGAGAAATATATCGAGTAGTGCTAATATTGACAATGCTCTTTTGAATGCCAATATGATAATGTCAACATTAAATGATCCATATATTGGGGTATCGCCAACTCTAAAAGAAGTAAACTCGATTTTGATTGAATTAAATAAGTCGATGACAAAAGGGACATTAGGGTATTTATTGAATGATGATAATGTGATTAATGTGGCTACAAATTCATTTAAAATATTTGAAAAAAGTTTGTCTAATATTTATTATCTTAGTGAGGATGTTAAAGAATTGTCCTCGCTATTGAGAAAAAATAAAAATAATTTTGAAACTATTATAGACAATACTGTTATTATTACTGATGATCTTATAATTACAACAAAAGAAATTAATAAGATGATGCCTGATATGAAAATATTAATAAGCAATGCTGCACTTATATCTAGTAATATGAGCCCTCTATCAGAAGATATCAAAAATATTAATAAAAGGTTTAGGTAGCTATTTTATGGCTTATGTGTTTACTACAAAGCAAAAAAGGGGTACTGTATTCTTTTCTTTTTTAGTTTTGTTTTTAATGTTATCTCTTATCCTTTTTATAAAACATAGAGAAGCTTTTCAGGGTAGAAATTATTATAATTTGGTAGTTCCAAATTCTAGGGGCATAGAAAAAGGCAATGATGTCATTATGAATGATATTGTTATTGGCAAAGTTGTTGATTTAAAATTAGTAGATAGTAATAATCAGAATGATTTAGTTAATGTAGAATTTTTTTTATATGATAACTATTCTAATGCCTTGAGAGAAGATACTGATATTTTTATACAGTTGTTATTGGACGGCTCGAAATTATTTTTATATCCTGTTGCAGGTAGTAGTAGCCCTTTAATTAAAGAAAATGGGAAGATAGTGATTGATGATTTTTATAACTTAAATACACATAGTATTATTCAGGCATCGGGTGATTTGTTGTCTGTGAATTTATTATCTTTGAATTTAGACATACTACTACAATCACTATTAAATAAAGATGATGGTATAAAAGATATTTCTGAGAATATTTTGGAATTAACATCTTTACTTGCCTCTAGTGATTTTGAAAAATTTTATACCATATTTAATGATGAAACAAAGGAAGATTTTGTTAATATTCTTTCATATTCACATGGTCTATATTTAAACCTAAATAAATCATATAGTGATTTGTTAGAGATTGGGCAATTATACGATCAAAAAAATCGTAGAATTAAAAAAATAAGAAAAAATATAAACACTATAGATTATCAAAGTAAGTATTTTATAAATATGGTTAAAGAATATGATAAATATATTGATATGTTGACAAATAGCATAAAAGATTAAATTTTAGTTTTGGGGATATAAATGTTTAAAAAATTTAAAAATAAGTATATTTTTTTTGTTATTTTATTTGCTATTTTAGTGGGAGGTGTTTTTTTATATAAATCTGGTCGGATTAAAATATTTAGACAAGTGACGTATTTTTATGCTTATTTTAGTGGTATTTCTACAATAAAACATGGGACCCCTATTACAATAAGCGGTATTGAAGTTGGAGGTGTTTCTTCTGTTGATGTTTTGAGTAATAATAGTATTCGGATTGAATTTTTTATTAAAAATAAATATTTAGATAGAGTATTAGATGATAGTGTTTTGGTGCCCCATAGAAATGTATTTCTTCAAACAGCATCTATTAAATTTTACCCAGGTAATAACAAAAAAAAATTATTGGATCAAAACTCAACTGTTTTTACATCAGATTCTAGATATGGGGCAATATTAAAAAATAAATATGAACATAAGAAAAATCTTAATGTTAATTTGGATGATATGAGTAAATACTTCGTATTATTATTGTCTAGCTTAGATAAAGAAACATTAAATAAATATATGCAAATATTTAAACAATATTTATCTTATGCCAATGTATCGATGACAGAAGATTCTTTTAATATGCTTACAGATACAAATTTGATAGAAATTCTGGATTCTAATTTAATGGAAATGCTTCGCGACTTAGAAAGTATGAATATAGAGTTTGATGATATTGTAAAGTTTATGAGTATATTAATGGAGAATAAAGATAATATTAATTCAGTAATAGAGCATGGGGCATCTCAGATAACAAATGTCTCATTTACAGTAAAGCAGGCTCAAGATATGGCTCCAAAAATATATGATTTAATTAACTACATTAATATGAATACAGCTAATATAGTTTTATTCTTAGAGATATACGATAAATTCCAATAAGCGTAAATATTTACTTTTTTATTTATCTATAATAATATAACATGATTAAACTGCTTTTTTGAGACAGGGAGATAGTAATTGATGGAAGTGATTTTTGATATATTTTTTCATGTTTTCATATATCCAGTAAGATATTTGATAGAAATATTATTTTATTTTTTTGTTATACATACAAAAACTAATTATATAAACACATTATTTTTTGTAAGTATTATAATAAATATCTTGGCATTACCTATTTATGCTGTAGCAGATAAGTTGAAAGCACAAGAAGATATTATCCAAAGGAAGATGAAGCCAGAAATAGATGTAATAAAATCTGTATATAAAGGCGATAAAAGATATATGCTAATTAAAGCATGCCATCGAATCAATGGTTACAAAGCGATATATGCTTTTAGATCAACGATGGGTCTTCTGATACAAATCCCTTTTTTCTTTGCTGCATATAATTTTTTTTCAACAGTTGAAGGATTTAATTTAGTCAGTTTCATGGGTATTACAAGCCTAAGTAACAGTGATGCTCTAATAAAAATAAATAATATAAATATTAATGTTTTACCATTTGTGATGACACTTTTTAGTGTTTTCTCAAGTTATATGTATACAAAAATAGATAGCAAAAAATGGTGTGATGATAGAAATAATAAGTTCATGTTGAAAGAGCAATTGTCATTATATTCGATGAGTATAATATTTTTAATATTGCTATATAACAGCCCTGCAGTGATGTTATTGTATTGGACAATAAATTGTGCCTTTTCATTGTTGAAAAATATTGTTATCTATAACAAGAATAAAATTATTTATTTATGGACGAAACTTCATTCGAACAAAAAATCATTTAATATTTTTAAATTAATAATAAAACTTGTTTTGTTAATTTATAGTCTAGTAATAGTGGTTATGACTATATTATATATTTATAGCCCAATGCTTCTTCATAAAAAAACTTATTTTGATATGGCTATTGTATGGTTTTTATTATTCTTTATATATCTGTTAAAATGCTATACTAAACGTTTTGTGCATTCTATTAGAATATTAGAGGATAAAAAAAGATTTAATTTATTACTGCTATCTTCATCATCTCTTACTATATTGATTGGATTATTAATTCCATTGTTATTAATAGGTTCTTCGCCACAGGAATTTGCAAAACCATTTTATTTGGTACTAATTAATTTTTGTATTTATTTTGGTATATTTTTTATTTATCCTGTTGGTATCTATATGATGCTTTCTCATAAATTAAAAGACATAGTAGTTTTTGTTATATCATTATTGGCTCTTATATCAATTATTCATACATTTTTGTTGCAGGGCAATTATGGAACAATAAATCCAAATTTTTCTTTTGATTTTGCATATAGATTAAAGGCCGATATTCAAGAATCTATATTGAATATATTTTTGATGGTTTTATTATTAGTTATACTTTTTTTAATATTTAAACATAAAAAAATAATATTTTTACAGTATGCATTTTCAATTATATCATTGTCTTTGACAGCAGTATCTATATATGAATTTGTTAATATCGATAGAGAGCAAAAATTATTATCAAATATTGCAAAGAGTAGTGAGATAAGTGTTTCGGAAAAATCTAGTATATTTAATTATTCAAAAGATGGTGAAAATATATTTATAATAATATTAGATAGAGGTAGTCCAATCTATTTTGAAGAGGCTTTCAAAAGGATGCCTCAACTTAAAGAACAAATGGAAGGATTTATATTTTATACAAATACAACTTCTTTTACAATGTATACATTTCCTGGAATTCAAGCATTGTATGGTGGTTATGAATATACTCCATATGATATATATAAAAATAATGATAAAATGGGAGATAATGCTAATACTTGGGCTATTCATAATGAAGCATTACTAGTTATGCCTAAGCTGTTTTCAGATATAGGTTATTCTGCAGCTACATTTGCGCCCACCTATGCCAATGGCTCATGGGTTCCAGATTTATCTATTTTTAATAAATATACAAATATAAAAGCATATAATATTACAGTAGAAATTATAGAAGAGGGTATGAATGAAATATTTCAATATAATATTTCTGATACTGAAAATACAAATATAAGTACAAATATTATAACCGATTTTCGATATAAACTTTCGAGGTTTTCATTATTTAGAATACTGCCATTGCCTCTAAGGCATGATTTTTATGATGGAGATGGTTGGTATATTGCAACTGGAGAAAATTTAGTAGTATCTAAGATTAGTAGTATGCATACCTATGCATTAATGCTTTCTTTGAAATCGATGACAGATACCAAGAAAGAGGGTAATAATTTTAATATGATGCATTCTGATATAACTCATGACCCTGATAATTTTAATAGTGATTATAGAAGTTCTTCTGTTATTAGTGATGTGCCAAAAGACGACTTGGATTATTTTCTAACAGAGTTTTCTGCGAGAAGTTATTATGCTCATGTTGCCTCGTTAGAGACTCTTGTGAATTATTTTAACTTTCTAAAAGAAAATGATGTCTATGATAATACAAAAATTATCATAGTATCTGATCATGGTAGAGAAGGATTTCTTACTGTAGAGAATAATACAGAGGAGTTGTGGAATTATAGGGCATTTGCTTCTTTGCTTTTGGTGAAGGATTTTAATTCCAAGCATCCTTTGGGAAATAGTAGTAATTTTATGACAATAGCTGATGTTCCTTTCATAGCGACCAGTCATTTAGAAGAGCCTGCTAATCCATTTACCGGTAATGTTTTTACAAACAACTATAAAGATAATGGTATAAAAGTATTTACCTCTGAAATATTTCAGTTCACTCATAAATATGATGTAGGAAATGTTTACAATGTTAAAGATAATATATATGATACAAATAATTGGTTCAAAATTGATGAATAATATATACATTATAAAATTTGACTATACTTTATTATCTTAAATGCGATAGATATAATTTATTTTTAATGATATATAATCCGATATTTTTTCTATGAGAAAATCACTATTTACAGCAATTTTTATTTTATATCTATTTACTTTGAGTCTATATTCAAAAGAAGAGTTTAATATAAAAGTTCATATAACAGAAATAAGTTTACCAGTAACAATTGAAGTGGATGGTGCCTACACTGTATTTAATTATAAATATGAAAGTAAAATAATATCAGGCAATGATAATTCTATTGAGATACATGATCATCCAAGTGGTATAAAGGTTGTTGGTTCTGGTACATATGGGAACGGTGTTTTTATAGAAACAGAAAATGGATTTACTATAAATGGGAAATCATATTATGATGATATTATAATTACTCGTGATGGGGATAAGGGTATAGTCATAAATAGTTTGGGTATTGAAAATTATGTAATGGGTGTTTTGCCATATGAGATGTCTCCTGATTGGCCATTAGAAGCATTAAAAGCCCAAGCATTAGCAGCTCGTACCTATGCTGTTTATCATCATACACTGAATAAAAAAGTGGGGCGTGTATTTGATGTAGATAATACAACAAAATATCAAGTTTATCATGGGAAAAATAAAATAAATGCGAATGTCGAAAAGGCGGTTGTTGATACAAAAAATCAGGTGCTAACTTTCAAAAATAAAGTTATAGGTGCATTTTTTCATAGCCTTTGTGGTGGATATACAGATAGTACAAAAAATCTCTTTGGTAAAGATGTGCCATATTTAAGGGGTACTGCTTGTTATTATTGTAAAGAGAAAACTGAGATTTGGACTACACATATAAGTTATGAAAATATAAAAGATTCTTTTGGTTTTAGTAGCAGTAAAAATATCCGTGTGAAAGTTACTGGTACTGCGGGAAAGGGTAAAGTGTCTAAAATATTGCTATTTAGCGATGGACAAAAAGTTGATATCAAAGCCAGCGAATTCCGTTCAAAACTAGGGGCAACCGTTATACCTTCTTTGTCTTTTAGCATAAAACCAAATGGAAAGGGGATTGATATCGTAGGTAAAGGCAAAGGGCACGGAGTTGGTATGTGCCAGTGGGGTGCTTATGGAATGGCGAATAAGGGATTAAAATATAAAAACATAGTTGGGCATTATTATAAACTTACCAGAATAGTAGATTATACAAGGCTTGGAAATATCGAGGCAGATATTTGGTAGTCGAGTATTCTAAATTCGATTCTATAAAACATTCATAATAGATAATACAATATTCTAATTGACAAAATTTATATAAGTTATACCATACTTTTAGAATTTTTTATTGGAGTATTCTATGAAAAAGTATTATTTGATTTTAATAACGTTATTTTATATTACAAATATAGCATTTGGAGAAGAGAGCATGAATGAAAATATAGATAAAAATATTATTTCTGATAGTAAAACAGAAAGTGTTACTTTGTTTTTAGATGGAGCACAAATTAAAAAAACATCAACTATAAATATGAATGAAGGCGAAAACACTTTTGTATTTACAAAACTTCCAGCAACTATAAATCCAGAAAGTATTCAAATTACAGGCTCTGTAAATTATAAAATTATATCAATAGACCATAAAATAAATTATCTTGAAACCAGCACAAATCCAAAAAGAGTGGATGATTTGCAAAAGCAATTAGAAGAAACTATAGATGAAATAAAAATAGTGGAATCTGAAATAAATTTACTTTCAGCCGAATGGGAAATTATTATGGCAAATAAGGAGTTTAATAAAACATCATATTTGCCGCCAGATGAGATGAAAGAATCTATGGATTTTTTTAAAAAATATATGACAGAAATTTCTGATAAAAGCCTTGAGGCAAATAAGAAAAAAGAAACACTTGAAAAAAAATATAAATCTCTAGTAAATGAACTTAGAGGCAATGAGAGTGTTAAAAATGCTGTTAGTGAAATAACTATTGAGTTGTTTGCATCTACATCGGGGGAGAATGAGATCGTTTTGGAATATTATGTAAGTGGCTCTAGTTGGAAGCCTACTTATGATATACGTGTGGAAGATGATAGCGATAAAGCTAGCATAAATTTAAAGGCTAAGATAAATCAAAATACAGGTGAAGATTGGGAAAATGTATCGCTTATACTTTCGACAGCAAATCCAACTATTGGGATGAAAGAGCCTACACTCTATCCTTGGAGACTTAGCTTTGAAATAGATCAAGTATTAAATGAAAAGAGATATATGGAAGATAATGTTTACTATGAAGAGAGTGTCGAAATGGAGATTGTAGAGTCATTGCCTAATACATCTGGTAAAAAACAAAAAAGCCGTGTTCAAGAAAATAGAACAAGTGTCGAATTTGTACTCAATGGTAAAGTAAATATACCCTCATCGCTAGACAAGACTATAGATGTTGCAAGTTATGAGCTTGATGTAGAGTTTGAATATTATAGTATTCGTAAACTTGATATGGATGTATTTTTGCTTGCCTCTCTAACAGGTTGGGAAAATATTAATTTATTAGCCTCCGATGTAAATGTATTTCTTTCTGGAGCTTTCGTTGGAAAAACTTATATAAACCCTAATGATATAAAAGATAAATTAGATATTTCACTTGGTCGTGATAAACAGATTATTGTTACAAGAGAGAAAAATACCGAGTTTAAAAAGAAAACAACATTTGGTTCTAATGTGAAAGAGAGCAGGGGTTTTGATATAACAATTAAAAATCTAAAAGATAAGGCTATCAATATAGAAGTCATTGACCAAATACCTATATCTACAGATAATACTATTGTGGTCGCCATTGATGAAATATCTGGGGCTAGCCTTGATGTTGCTACTGGAGAAGTTATTTGGGATTTAACTATTGATAGTGGGCAGAGCGTCTCTAAACAATTAAAATATACTGTAACATATCCTACAGGAAAAAAAGTTTCATTAGAATAGATAGAGTAAATAGAATATACAAAAGGAAAAATCATGCGAAGTGTTATTTTGATTTTATTTATTGTTGCGACTGTTGTTATGACTTCAATGCCGCTTTATGTTCAAACTATAGATGACGATTTATTTGAAGCCTCTATCAATGGCGATATAAAAGAAGTACAAGCTTTAATAAAAAAAGGGGCAGATGTTAATGTTACTGATGATGATGGAGAAACAGCATTAATATTTGCCTCAAGGCATGGACATCTCGAAGTTGTAAAACTTTTAGTTAAAAACAATGCTGATATTAATACAAAAGATAATAATGGCTATGTGGCTTTATATAGAGCGACAAGGGGAAACCATGTGGACATTGCAGAATTTCTAATAAAAAATGGCGCCGATATTAATGTGCAAGGATCTGAAGGTGGCACAGGTTTTAGTTGGGCGGTTATGGACGGCTATACAGATATAGTTTCACTTTTTATTAAACATGGGGTAGACGTTAATGAAGAGAATGATGGCGGTTGGCTGCCGTTGATAGAGGTTTCACGTACTGGTGATACAAAAATAGTAAAGATACTTCTCGATGCAGGGTCTATAGTTGATATTACAGATTATAAAGACTATAGCCCTTTTTATGGCGATGCTACACCTTTGATATATGCTTCTAGGGAAGGTCATATAGAGATAGTGAGTTTGCTTATTAAGGCTGGGGCAGATGTTAATCATAGCGATGAAGATGGTGTTACTGCTATGAGTGTCGCTGCCAATGAAGAGATTGTAAATCTACTTATAGAAGCGGGTGCTAATGCTGACTACTATGATGGTTGTGGTTATGAGGATGATTATACCTTAGATCAAGCAGTCGAAAATGGCGACATAGATAGAGTTAATGAATTAATTGAAAATGGTATAACTGCTAATGCTGAAATTTTGTCTACAGCTGCTGCCTATGGACATATTGAAATTTTAGAATTACTTATAGAAGCTGGCACTACTGTAGAAAGCGAAGAAAAATTTGATTATGTTTTATTTGCAGCTTCTGAAACAGGACATTATAATCTTACTAAGCTACTCATTAGAAACAAGTTTATCATTTATCCACATGGCGATAAAGTCCCTTTGATAGAGGCTGTCAAGGCAGAAGATTTTCAAAAGGTACGCAGTCTGCTTAGAGATAGAGTGGATATTAATGCTATGGATAGTGGTGGAATAACGGCTTTAATGCATGCCTCTTATATTGGAAATATGAGCATAGTGCATTATTTAATAGATAATGGTGCTGATGTAAATATCAAAGGGGAAAATAAATATACTGCTTTAATTGCGGCTTATGATGGTGGCTCTATAAAGATTGCTGAGTTACTTATAAAAAACAATGCTGTTATAGATGTTGAAGATAACTATAACTTTACACCTTTGAAGTGGGCGGCTTTTGATGGCAATATTTCTTTTTTAAAATTGTTTATAAAAAATAATGTTGATATTGATAAGAACTGCGGTTATCATGGGACGGCATTAATGATAGCTTGTTATGAAGGCAATGTAGAGGCAGCTAAATTTTTGATATTATCAGGGGCTGATCTTAATATTAAAAATTATAATGGGCATACTGCATTAAACTTTGCCTATACAAAAAGTTATGAAGATAGCTCCAGTTCATCTTATACAGAAATTATAAAACTTCTTGAAAGTGCTGGTGCTAAGCAAAATAAAAAATAATTAGCGATTAATATTTATATAATATAATATTTTAATTTTGAAGTATACTATTATTCTTTGACAAAAGAGTAATTACTATATATTATAATTTTTGTTTATAATAAAAGGAGGAGAGTTTATGGCGACAAAAAAAATGGTTTATTTTTTTGGTAATGGAAAATCTGAAGGTGCGAAAGAAACTAGAATACTACTTGGAGGCAAGGGACTAGGGCTTGCTCAAATGACAGAGAGTAAAGTTCCTGTGCCAGCTGGATTTACTATAACAACAGAGATGTGCAATTATTATTCTAAGCACAAATCTCATCAACAAGGTTTAAAAGAAGAAGTTGCAAAGAATATAAAAAAATTAGAAAGTGCTATGGGAATGCAATTTGGCAATCCTGACAAGCCACTTTTGGTTTCTGTACGTTCGGGTGCTTCGGTATCAATGCCGGGTATGATGGATACAATACTCAATCTTGGTATAAATGAAGAAGTAGTTTTAGGGCTTATAAAAAAAACAGGCAATGAAAGATTTGCTTGGGATGCCTATAGAAGATTTATGCAGATGTTTGGTGATGTTGCGATGGGTG
This sequence comes from uncultured Spirochaetia bacterium, assembly GCA_947040495.1. GTDB lineage: Bacteria > Spirochaetota > Brachyspiria > Brachyspirales > Brachyspiraceae > CAMRBQ01. Next base: position 5,341 of record CAMRBQ010000017.1, on the reverse strand, counting down.
TTAGTCATCATCATTTTGAAGAAATACTTAACAAAGAAAAACAAAGCCTTGCTGATAGGCTTGGTAAAACCTTAAAAGAAATAAAAGATACAGATCTATCTACTGATGATTTAAAAGAAGTGGTTAGAAAATATAAAGAAATGTATAAATCTATAAAGGGTAAAGATTTTGTTTCTGACCCTATTGAACAGATGTGGTGTGCTATAGAGGCTGTATTTAGAAGTTGGGATAATCCTCGTGCGGAAGCATATCGTAAATTAAATAATATTAAAAACCTATGGGGTACTGCTGTTAATATTCAGGCTATGGTATTTGGGAATATGGGTAATAGCTCTGCAACAGGGGTATGTTTTTCCAGAAATCCAGCTACTGGTGAAAATAAATTCTATGGGGAATTTTTACTTAATGCACAAGGTGAAGATGTTGTTGCGGGTCTTAGAACGCCACAAGAGATAACATTAGAGGCTAGCAGAGAATGGGCTTTAAATAATAATATTAGCGAAGAGGAAAGAAAAAACACGCATCCTTCACTTGAAGAGGTTATGCCAAATGTATATTTACAATTGGTGCAATATAAGGATCAACTAGAAAAGTATTATAAAGATATGCAGGATATGGAGTTTACAATACAAGAGGGTAAACTTTATATGCTTCAAACACGTAATGGTAAACGTACTGCTCATGCGGCTGTAAAAATTGCAGTTGACCTTGCAAATGAAAAGAGAATAAGTAAAGAAGATGCTCTTATGCGAGTAGATCCAAATGATTTAGAGCAACTCCTTCATCCAACGTTTGATGTTGAATCAAAAAAACATGCCCGTGTTATCGCAAAGGGATTAAATGCTTCACCCGGTGCTGCTGTTGGAAAAGTTGTTTTTTCTGCTGATAGGGCTGAAGAAATGAAAAATAATGGTGAGAGTGTTATACTTGTTCGTATAGAAACAAGCCCTGAGGATATTACGGGGATGGTCGCAAGTGAGGGTATACTTACAGCACGTGGAGGTAGCACTTCGCATGCTGCTGTTGTTGCTCGTGGTATGGGTAAATGTTGCGTTGCGGGATGTACTGCTTTAGAAATCGATTATAAATCATCTAGGATGCAAATAAATGACATTACTGTAAAAGAGGGTGATTATATTTCTTTAGATGGTGGGACTGGAGAAGTTATGCTTGACAGAGTGGATACAAAGCCTGCCGAAATGTCTGAAGATTTTAAGACACTTATGAATTGGGCTGATAGCATTCGTAGATTACGTATACATACAAATGCTGACACTCCTGATGATGCTTCTGTTGGGCGTAGATTTGGGGCTGAAGGTATTGGTTTGTGTAGGACAGAGCATATGTTCTTCAAAGAAGATAGAATTAAAAATGTTCGTCAATTTATACTTGTAGCAGATGAATTAAAACAAATTGAAAAAGCACTTGAATATGCTAATCGTATTGAAAATGAGGTTGATATAAAAGAATTAGAAGAAAAAATGCTTGAGCCTAAGAGGCTTTATGATGAGGCTTTGAATAATATTATGCCTATGCAAAAAGAGGATTTTATTGGTATATTCAGGGCGATGAATGGTTATCCTGTTACTATAAGATTATTAGACCCCCCTTTACATGAGTTCATTCCACATGAAGATAGCCAATTAAAAAACCTTGCTGCTGATATGAATATATCTTTTGAAAAGCTAAAAACAATTAGAGATGGTCTGCATGAATTTAACCCCATGCTTGGACTGCGTGGTTGTAGGCTTGGTATTATATATCCGGAAATGTATGATATGCAGGTGAGAGCTATTGTTGAGGCTGCTATAGAAGTAAATAAAAATGCAGGCAGTGCCATCCCTGAAATAATGATACCTCTTGTTGGTAATGTACTTGAGTTTACTTTGATAAAAGAAAAAATATTAAAAATTATAGAAGAAGAGTCTAAGCAGAGTAATATTAGAGTAGATTATAAAATAGGTACTATGATTGAAGTTCCAAGGGCTGCTATTACTGCAGATGAGATAGGTGCTGTTTCAGACTTTTTCTCGTTCGGTACAAATGATTTGACACAGCTTGGTAGTGGATTTTCACGTGATGATGCTGCTAAGTTTTTAAGTGAATATGTAGATAAAGATATATATGATAGAGACCCATTTCAAGTGCTTGATATGAAAGGAATTGGCAGGCTTATGAAGATTGCTTGCGAATATGGTAGGGGTGCTAATAAAAAATTAAAAATTGGTATATGTGGAGAGCATGGAGGCGAGCCTAATACTGTTATGTTCTGTAATGACATAGGTCTTGATTATGTAAGTTGTTCGCCATATCGTGTGCCTATTGCAAAGTTGGCGGCAGCTCAAGCTGTTATTAGACAAAAAAATGAAACTAAGAGCAAAAAATCTAGTGTGGCTAAAAAGCCTGCAAAGAAAACTGCAACTACTAAAAAGGTAGTAAAGAAAAAAATTGATTCTAAGCCAGGTAAAAAAACATCGAAAAAAGTGGCGAAGAAAACAGGTAAATAATTTTTGAAAATAAAAATGGTGGGGTTGTACAAAACAGTATAATCGCACCATTTTTTTTGTTTTGAGTTTGTATTCATATATTATGTAAAGACAATATGGTATTTTAATAGTTTCTATACCGATATATTTAATAATTATAGAGGTTGATACTATGATAAGATTAATATTGTTTTTATATTTGGTAATATCTTTTTTCGTTTATCCCCAAGGGAGTGGCGATTCTGTTTACTATGATGGTAAAGTTTATGCTTTATCTGTAAAAGATTCAGATGTTGTTTTTGACCGTATAGATAATTATTTGCTTAATCTATATGTTAGAAAAAAAGGAAATATAAATTATGTTTCACTTTATGTCAAAGATAGTAGTGGTAATATAAGAGAGGCCTATGTTAAAGATAATGAAGGCAAGAAATATTTTCAAACTGACATTGTAGAAGAAAATAGCAGCCTTGGCAGTGTTTTCCCTTTGCTTATACCAAATATAATTTTTGTGAATGATGGTATAAATGAAAAAAGTGTTAAGATTAATAGTTTGGATGATTTAATCATAAGAGCTTTTTATGATGATAATGTATATCTTGACAATAATGTGGGCTTAAATATAAAATTAACTGAGTATATAGACCCTAGAGTGGAAATTTTAGATATTCAATTGTCTGGTAATAATGTTTATAGTGTTTTGTTGAAATATATAGGTGGCGAAGATAAAGATGTAAGTTTTTATTATCGTGATGGTTATGCCAGTAGGGAATATAATTTATTACAACCTATAGCGGGGTATAATCAAAAAGATGGTTTATCTGTTATTTTAAAAGATACATTTAATAATGGTATAGGTAAAGAGTTTTTAATTCAAGCATATTTTGAAGCTAGCAAAATGGACAGGCATTTGTTTTTTAATGCATTTGATAAAAATGGTCAAACAGAAACTATACCTGTTCAGGCAATATTAAATGGTGTAGAAATAAAAGAAGATAATAGTAAACTTTCAAAAATAAGCGAAAAAAAAGAACCAAGTAGTTTTATTGTTCAGGTGATAAAGAAAGAAGAACCGATAATAATAAAAAAGCAGGAGATTCCTAAAGAGGTGCCTGTAAAACAAGAGGAAAAGAAAGAAAAAGAAATTATTGTAAAAGAAGAAGTTGTCAATATTAAAGAAAATGATATCTTTAATAAGCAGTATATATCTGTTGGCGATTTTAACGGCTTCCCAAAAAAAATAATAGAAAGCATATCAAAGAAAAAAGGGAAGTCTTTAGATGTAGTATTTGTATTTGATGTAACTGGTAGTATGCAAAATGCTCTAAATAATGTAAAAAAGTCTATTGACGATATTCTTACAGAGATGTATATTAACCATGAGGATGTTAGAGTTGGTTTTGTATTGTTTAAAGATATATCAGATGATTTTGTTGTGAAGTCTAGCAATTATATGACCGATATCTATGAAATAAAAAAGATGATATATGGGTTAAATGCCTATGGTGGTGGTGATATTGAGGAGCCAATATTAGATGCTTTGGACATGGCATTGACTGATTTTAGTTTTGATGCCGAAAATAAGATGATATTTGTAGTAACAGATGCGCCTATGAAAAGAAGCATATATGTTACCCCAGAATCAATAATGAATAGGATAGAAAGTAAGCATATTGAGCTAGAATACTTATTGTTGCCAACACCAGAATCTCTTGCTAATGCGAGGAAATAGTTATTTTATGGAGATATTTTTAATTATGAAAAAAATACTTGGAAAAAAATTAACATTTAAAACAAATGGAATAAAGAGCCAATTTTTTATTCCAACTATTATAATGCTTTTAATTATTATAATTTCTGTATCAATACTTTTTAATGGTCAGTATAGTAGAAGATTTCAAAATAGCAATCAGCAGGCAATGGAATATATTTCAAATGATGTAAATATGTGGCTTGATAGCGTTGTTTTTGTTGTATCTGTTATATCGGATAGTGTAAGGCATATAGATGATAGTGCTAAGATATTTGAAATGTTTAAGGATGTAGAATCTACTGACAATTCAATAAAAAATGTATATTTTGTAAGCACTGTTCCATACAAAGATGGTGGAGAGATGATAATTACATTTGAAATACCAAGTGATTTTGATCAAACAACAAGACCATGGTATAAGAATGCTATTAAAAATCCGGATGATGTGGTTATGACAGAACCATATGTAGATATTGTTTCTGGTAATATAGTTGTAACGGTTGCTAAGGCTGTTTTGGAGGATAATGGCACTCTCTTGGGCGTAGTTGGTGCGGATATTGTACTTACAGAAATAAATACTATATTAGAACGATATAAAAATTCTGGTAATACTATGGATTTAATGATAGCTTATAGTGATGGTCAATATATGACGCATAAAAATATCAATTATATTATGAATAAGGACTACAATGTTTTTGATACTATAAAAGACGATAGCATAAAACAAAAGATGCTTGGACGGGATTATTTTTTTGAATATAGTAATGAGTATTTTTATTCATCGAAAAAACTCAAAACGGGTTGGTATGTTTTAGATTTTGGGAAAAATGATATTGTAATTGGACAATTAAAAAGATTGTTTATGATACTTGTTTTTGCTACATCGTTTATATTTATTTGCCAGTACTTATTAGTAACTCTTATTGTTGTTCCTTTAACAAAGGTTTTGAAACAGGCGGGTGATAATATGAAAGAGATGAGTAATGGTAATTTTGCAATAAAGTTGGATGAGAAATCAAAGAAGCGTAGAGATGAGGTAGGGCTTTTAGCACGCTCAACAGATGATATGAAAAATTCTTTAAGTGGTATTCTTTATGAA
>CAMRBQ010000016.1 GCA_947040495.1 uncultured Spirochaetia bacterium | reverse complement strand
TTGGGAATGGATAGATGTTTCTCTTACACAAGAATAATTAAGTTTTCTAAAGAAGTTTGCAACGTCAAAGGATGCGAAGGTAAGATTTTCTGGAAAATACTCAAAACACGTATATTAGGAGCAAGTGAAAAAAATGGTATATCTGATGTAATAAATGGTTTTGAGATACTACTTATTGAAGAAAGAGGGGATATAGATTAAAAAATGTATATTTGAAATATGATATACTTAATACTAAGCAATTAGAAAATGCATTTTATCAGGCAAAAAGCTATGCTTTACGTTTGGGGGCAAAACTCATAATTCTTTCATCAAGCGAAGGTATTTGGATTTTTGAACAGGATAAAAAAAATAAATTTTCAACTTCTAATTATATAAATTATACTTGGAATGATTTGTCAAATACAGATAATTTTTTTAATGTTATTAATTCAATAGGTTATGAAAAACTAAAAAAACAAGGTAGAGACATATTTTATTAAAATAGTATATTAAAAAATTATGCTTTGTATTCTTGGATAAAATTTATAAGTATTTTACAAAGTATGTATTTGTATATTAAGTATCATATCTTGCTATAAATTCATCTTGCACATCCTTTGGCAGATCAACAAAATGTGCGCTAACTCCCCACATTCTAATGATTAAATCTTTATGTTCACTTGGGTTTATTTGGGCATTTTTTAATTTTTCGATATTAACAACATTTGGTTGATGTTGTAGCCCACCCAATTTAAAATATCTTTGTGTCATCTGGGAAAATTGTTTAACCCCATCTTCTGATGCAAATGTAGAAGAGTGATATTGAAGCATTAAACAATTATTCCATTGAATGCGATGATAATCAAATTTAGAAGCCGACTTCATAGCCGCAAGTGGCCCATTATGTAATGTTCCATTTTCAGGTGATATCGTTATAGGGATAGGGGTTCCAGAAAATCTGCCCTCTGGAGTGGCTGTAATATTTCTTCCCGCAAATACAGGATGAGGCTGATGTATGCCAGATAGATGACGCCCACCACTTGGTGTGGAATATTTATTTATTTCATCGCTTACAAAATGTATAAGTTCTACAACATCATTATCAACATAATCATCGTCATTAGCCCACTTAGGACTATTCCAGAGTATTTGTCGCATCTCTTCAAAGCCTTCAAAGTTATGTTTCAAAGCATTATGAACTTCATTTAATGTATAAATTTCATCTTTAAAAACAACTTTCTTTAATGCAATCAAACTATTAAATGCAACAACAGGGCTTAGAATCATGACGCCCTTATCCTTTCTAATACTGCCACCCCTTGAAATATCAATGCCAGTTTCAATACATCCATAATATAAACTAGATGTAAATGGAAGAGCAGACATTAATGTTTGTACATATATTTCTTTAAGTTCTTTTGTATCACCTGCAGCAGCTTGAGCAGTAGATAAGCCCAAAGAAGGTGCATCAACATCTATTTTTCCTTCTTTAATATATTTAAAGTATATATCTTTATTGCCTTTATTGTATTCATTCAAAGCATATTCCCAATCATTATAGCCATTAATATTATTTTTAATATTTTCTTTTAATGTTTGTTTATATAAATCATAGAATTCTCTATATGTAAGATTATCATTTTTATGCTTATCAATAAAATCGAGTAATATATATGTTAGATTTATTCCACCACTACAATAATGGTCACCTCGTCCTGGGATTAAAATGTCTTGGCATAAACCAAAGCCATAATCTCTTGCATCTTCAATATCAATACCTACAGAGTTTAAGCTCTCTATAACTTTATCATCATTATAATATGCCATACAGTTGAGACCGCTTACCGATAATCCACATGATAAATCTAATAGCCAGTCTGGCGAGATACTATTAACTCTAATAGATATTAAAGGTTCTGGTAATCTTGTTATTTTTAATGCATTTAATATTGCTTTTGTAACTTTGTTAGAGCCATCAGTTCCATCTCTTTTGACTCCACCTATTGTGATATTATGTTGGGCTGAATATTTACCCATAAGATTTTTATCGAGTAGAAATAAATCTAATTGGTCATACATCTTTATGAGTAAAGCGCCAATAGTTTCCTCTATTTCTAAATTTGTTTCATTAGTTATATATTTATTAAGTATTTGATCTATTCTTCCATAGTTTATAAATTGGAAGTTTTCTATAATGACAGCTAAATATAAAAACCAAAATAATTGACAGCTTTCTTTTAGATTTGAAGCGGGATTGCTCGATATATTTTTGCATGTATCTGATATTTCTAAAAGTTCTTTTTTGCGTCTTTCATTAGATTCTTTATTTGCAAGTTCTTTGGCGTAATCACTATACCTTAGGATAAATTTTTGTAATGCTTTATTTACAATTAAAACACTATGACCAAAATCAAGTTGATCTTCTAATTTATAATGCTCCATTGCATCTTCTGTTTTTTTTATAATGCCGTCTATACCTAAACTTATAACGATATCATAGTCGGGAGCATAATGAGCTTTTGTAACATTTTCATGATTAAATCCAAAGTATTCTATATCTTTTTCATTTACATATGATGGCATAGCAATATAACTAAAAGAAGATTGATTATTACCTGTTTCATCAGTTTCACCATATATAGTTCTCGTTCCAACAATTAATTCTTCATCTCCAATATATAGTGGCATATTATCTAATATCATTTTGATGCTATGAGCCTTTCTTTGTGATAAACCACAATCCATATCTTTTGTTTGCCAACTTTTAGGCATGACAATTCTCGCTTTACCATGCTCTGTTTTTATCGCTTTTTCTCTTAATGTTTTTAATCTCTGCATGAATGTCCTCACATAATTTATTTTATGATTTTAATGCCTTTATCTTGAAATATTTTTGTATATTTTTCCATTTCTATTTTACTAGGTTTATCAAAAACAGGTGCTGCCTCATAGCCAAGCATTTCATATTTTGAGCGACCAAGTGTATGATATGGCATGAGAGTAACTGCTTCTACTTTAATATCTTTAATAAAATCAGCCATTAATTGTACTTCACTTTCGCTAGAACTATAATTAACGATTAAAGGTATTCTTATAAATATTTTTTTATTATATTTATTAAGTTTTTTCAAGTTATCCAATATAAGATTATTATCTTTTGATGTTGCTTCAATATGCTTTGCTTGGTTTATTCCTTTTATGTCATATAAGATATAATCTGTAAATGGTATTATTTTTTCGTATGACTCCCATAGATTATAACCACAGGTATCGACACATGTAGTATAGTTTCTTTTTTTAGCAGACTTTAATAAATCAAGTAAAAAATTATCTTGATTTAGAGGCTCTCCACCAGAAAAACTAACACCACCATCATCACCAAAAAATGCCTCATCTTTGGAAACAATATCCATAATCTCTTCTGCAGAGTATTCAATACCAACTATCTCAAGTGCTTTTGATGGGCATGTTCTTACACAAGATTCACATAGTACACATGAATTAAAATTTACAAAATGTTTATTTTCTGATAAATAATGTACATTGAATTTACAAGCGTTTTCACATTTTTTACATAATATACATTTTTCATCCAAGTATTTTAATTGTCTCTTGTTGGATTTTCCTTCAGGATTATGACACCATAAACAATTTAAATTACATCCTTTTAAAAAAACTGTTGTTCTTATACCAGGACCATCATGTAGTGAAAATCTTTGTATATCAAAAACTAAGCCGGTATGTTTTTTATTCATGTATTTTATTATTCCTAATTATACGAGTACTATATTAATTGATATAAGCATTAACATTTTTTATCATTGTTAAGAGACATATCAGCCCAGACAGCAACAATTAATACAAGTCCTTTAACAATAAACTGCCAAAAGTTTTCTAGATTTATTAAACTCATTCCGTTATCAAGTGCAGCCATTATAAGAGCACCTATAAGAACGCCAGATATTTTTCCAACTCCACCCACCATACTAACACCACCAACAACACAAGCAGCTATAGCATCAAGTTCCATAGAATCGCCAGCAGCTGAAGTTGCAGCATCTAATCTTGCAGTTAAAATTATTCCTGCGAAGGCAGCAAGTGCCCCAGTTAGCATAAACATATACATGACAATTCTCTTTGTTTTTATACCAGCAAGTGTAGAAGCTTCTAGATTTCCACCAATAGAATATATGCTTCTACCATATGTTGTATTATTTGCTATAAAGTAAAATAAAATACCCAAAGATATTAGTATTAATACAGGGACAGGAATACCTTGATAACTATTAAATATAAATGTTGTTAGAAATACAAAAAATGATAGCATTATCATTTTTAATATATCAATAGTCATAGAAGATGTTTCTATGTTATATTTTTCTTTTGATTTTCTCGATTTCAGAGTAGATATAACTATAACTACTATAGCTATGAAAGCTATTATCCATCCAACAGAGGCCGGTAAATATCCTTGACCTATTATACTAAAACTTGGTTGCATAGGAGATATAGACATACTCTTCGATATACCAAGTTTTACACCTTTAAAGATGAGCAATCCACCTAATGTAACAATGAAAGCTGGTACATTTCTATATGATACCCAAAATCCCTGCCAAGCACCAATAAGAACACCGATTAAAACAACAGCTATTATTGTAGATGGAGTAGACCAACCTAACCAAACTTGTAGTACGGCAGCAATTGTTCCACAGCAACCTAATACAGAACCGATAGAAAGGTCTATATGCCCTGCGATAATAACAAACATCATGGCTATAGATATAACTCCAACAACAGCAGTCTGTCTTGCAAGATTAGAAAGATTTCTACTACTTATAAATATACCATCTGTTAAAACAGAAAATACTATTCCAATAAAAAATAGTGATAAAATCATTATATAAGATTTTGCATTTTGTTTTATGTATTGTTTATTAAAGTATTTATTCATTTACTCGCCTCCTGCAGATTTTGTCATTATTTTTTCCTGGTCTACTTCATCTTTTTGAAACTGAGCTACAATTTTACCTTCTCTCATAACTAAAACTCTATCACTCATCCCAATTATTTCTGGCAATTCTGAAGATATCATAATAATAGATGTTCCTTCAGATGCGAGTTTATTCATCAATACATATATTTCATATTTTGCCCCAACATCTATTCCTCGTGTAGGTTCATCTAAAAATAAAACCTTTGGCTTAGTCATTAGACATCGAGCTAAAAGAACTTTTTGTTGATTGCCTCCGCTTAGTGTAGAAACTTTAGCAGAAACAGACGGGGCTTTTACGCCAATTTCTTCAGAATATAGAACGGTATCCTTATATTCTTTATCTTTATTTAGCACACCTAAAGTACTAAATAAAGATAAACTTGATATAGAAATATTATTACTTATAGATTGTTCTAATATAAGCCCATATTGCTTTCTATCTTCATTAAGCATTGCTATGCCAAAATTTATTGCATCTTTAGGGCATTTTATATTAATTTTTTTTCCATCGAGGTATATATCACCTTTGCTTTTCCCCTTCATAAATCCAAAAATGCTTGATATGAGCTCTGTTCGTCCAGCACCCATGAGCCCAGATATCCCTACTATTTCACCACTTCTAACTTCAAAATTAATATCAGAGACAAGAGTATTCTCATTATGGTCTACAAAACTAAAATTTGAAACTTTAAATTTAGATTCTTTACATATTCTTGTAGAGTTGGGATAACGTTGTGTGAGTTCTCTGCCAACCATATGTTTTATAATTTCATTTTCATTTGTTTCAGATGTTTTAAATGATGAAACAATAGACCCATCTCTTAAAATAGATATTCTATCTGATATATCAAATACCTCATCTAATTTATGGGTAATTAGAATGCAAGTTACTCCCTTACTTTTTAGACCCATTAGTATATTCATTAGTATCTTTGTTTCATTTTTAGTTAAAGCTGCTGTGGGCTCATCAAGAATCAAAATATCAGAGTTTAAAATAAGTGCTTTAGCTATTTCTATGAGCTGCTGCTGACCTATACCTATATCTTTGACATTTTTGCTTAGGTTAATTGATATCTCCATTTCATCTAAAATATTTTTAGATTCAGCGTATATTTTATTCCAATTGACAATCCCACATTTAGCTTTTAGTTTTCCTAAAAAAATATTTTCAGCTACAGTAATATCACGAACAAGTGCAAGTTCTTGATATATAATAGATATATGCGCCTTCTCAGAATCTCTCACTGAATGGAATTTTTTTATTTCTCCATTGATAATTATATCGCCATCATATGTCTTATGAGGGTATACTCCACTTAATATTTTCATTAAAGTAGATTTTCCGGCACCATTTTCACCACATAAAGCATGAATCTCACCCTTAGATACTTTTAAGTTAACTTTATCAAGGGCTTTTATATGGGAAAATTTTTTACTTATGTTTTTCATTTCAAGAATATAATTTTCCAAAACAGATCTCCATCCAAATAGAATATATCTAAATAGAATATAAAAAATATTTTTTTATTAGTAAACTACTTATACATTTTACCAGTTAGGCCATTCTGATTTTGGTACGTTTTTATAAATATCTTCTTTCTTTAACCATCCATCTTTAACAATTTCTTCCATGTTGCTATTATCTACAGCAAACATTTGATCTTTACCTTTTAATAGTATAGATGGCACATTTATTTTTCCATTGTTTACACTTGTAATATCTATATCTAATGATTGATTTATATCTTCATCTAAGGCTAAGGCGACAGCTGCTCTTGCGGCATATTTATCAATAATAGAAAGTTTTCGATATACAGTCATCGATTGTGTTCCAGCAACTATTCTTTGGCAAGCGGCTAAGTCTGCATCAAGACCTGGAACTATAACTTTACCAGCAAGTCCTTGGTCTTTTAAAGCTTCTATAGCAGCACCAGCTGTTCCATCATTTGAGGTGAATACAACAGATATATCATTATTGTTTGCTGTTAGCCCTTGCTCTGTATATAGTAAAGCCTCATCAGGATTCCAATAGTTTGCAGATTGGTCTAATACAACATTAATTTTTTTGTTATCGATAAGTGGCTGTACATATTCCATTTGCCCATTTCTAATTAAAGCGGCATTAGGGTCTTGTGGTGCACCTGCTATCATTATCCAATTGCCAGAATCTATTATCTTTGTAACATATTCACCTTGTATTGTTCCTATAGTGTATGCATCATAACTTATAAAAAAATCTAAATCAGAGTTTCTTATAATTCTATCAACAGCTACAACTTCTACATCAGAATCATTAGCAGAACTAACAATAGGTCCAGCTGCTTCACCATTTTGTGCAAATATAATAAGTACATCAATTCCTTGAGTAATTAGGTTTTCTGATTGTGTTACTTGTTTTTGTTCATTTCCATCAGCGGATTGAACAAGTATATTCTCTTCTTTTACTCCTAATTTTTTAAGTTCTTCTATTACGATATCTCTGTCTTTCTTCCATCTTTCTTCTTGTAATGTCGCCATCGATATTCCAACTTTAATATTTGCGACTGTTTTTGGTTCATTGCTTTTTTTATTAGAATCGCATGAAATAATTATAAAAGACATTATAATCATCAAACCTACAATAATTTTATTTTTCATTTTTTACTCCTTAAATTAGATATATTTTAGATATGAATTAGTTTTATTTAAAATTTCATTACTAATACATATCGTTACTAATTATAGTCAAAAATATTAACTTGTCAAGTTTTATTAGATTTAATGTATAATATAATTTATAGATATTATTTTTATGTATGGAATATACTTTTTAAGGTAGTGTTATTTAAAATATTTAGGTATATTTTTTAACGCCCTTTTGTATGCACTTCTATTTTATATTTATCAGCACGAATAATCGATTCATCATATGTTATAGGTATATTCTTTTGAAAGCTTGTTCTTTCTATAGACATTAATGATGTACCTATATCAACATTAAGTAGTTCTGACTCGATGAAGTCAGAATTTTTTGCGCTAATTAAATCCTTTGCGGAGTCTATTCGTAGATTATATTCACTTTCTAAAAAAATATATAATGATTTTATATCATTTACTTTTTTATCTATTTTTGGGGTAAATTTATGATGGATATAGTTTTTTATTATTGCAACAGGTATATCATTTGCTAATATAACTCTTTGAACACGATATATATCATCATTTACATCGATTTTTAACTTTTCAGCTATTTTTTTTTCGGGTTTTATTGTATCTATAAAAATACTTTTTGTTGTAACTATATTATTATTTTTTCGCAATGTTTCAGATATTGATGTTACTCTATTAAATCTTTGTGTAGAATTGAAGTTGGCAACCCTAGTTCCACTGCCTTGTTTTACTTCGATGTAACCATCACTAGAAAGTAAAGATATAACTTTTCTTATTGTTGTTCTACTTACTCGGTATATTTTTTCGAGGTCATTCTCTGTTGGAAGAAAATCGCCAACAGCATACTCCCCATTGCTAATCATATTTTTTATCTTGAGATAGATATCATAGTACATTGGTTTTTTAGTCATTTTGTATTTGCCAGCATTAATATTTTATTATTTTTCTAAAAGGATTATATAATTTATAATTAAAAATACAATTGGACAAATTAATAGAAAATATTTTATTAAATTATTTTTATTTTAGATAAAAGAGTTGACAAAGAGATATATTTTAATTATATTGTATAATGTAATCTATTAATGATGAATTAGTAATGTATATTTAAATCGTTATTGTTTGGGGATGAATTATAATGTTTAAGAGTATAGAATATATTATCGCTTTTGATTTAGGTACTGGTGGATGTAAAGCATCTTTATATGACTATAGTGGATATTGTTTAGGTTCAGACTTCGTGCCCTATCAGACTAAATATATCAGTGCTAGTTATCATGAGCAAAATCCAGATGATTGGTTTAATTCAATTATTTCTTCATCGAAAAGTATATTGGAAAAAACTGCTATAGATAAAAATCAAGTTCGTGGGTTGGGTATTTCTGGCTTTTCTCTTGGGATGGTTCCGTTAGATAAAAGTGGTAATCTTATATTAAACTCTGTACCAATATGGTCGGATTTACGCCCTGAAAAAAAACATTTAGACACTGTGTTTTTAAAAATACCAGAAGATAAATGGTATGAAATGACAGGCAATGGTTTTCCTCCATCATTATATACAATTTTTAAAATTTTATGGTTTAAAGATAAATATCCAGAACTGTTTTTAAAGACAGATTATATTTTGGGAACAAAGGATTATGTAAACTATAGACTTACAGGTAATATATCAACTGACCACTCATATGCATCAGGTTTAGGGGCTTATGATTTATTTTCGAGAAAATATTCTAATGATATATTAAATGCAGCTTCTATAAAAGAGAGTCTATTGCCAGATATCGGATTATCTACAGATATAATTGGGAAATTAAAAAAAGATATAGCTTTACTAATGGGGCTTACAGAAGACGTTGTCGTTGTGTCGGGTGGAGTTGATAATTCATGTATGGCTTTAGGGGCAAGAAATATAGATAGTGGTAGTGTATATAATTCGCTTGGGTCATCTAGTTGGATAGCAGTTTCATCAGAGAAGCCTCTCATAGACTTAAAATATAGACCTTTTGTTTTTGCCCATGTTATAGATAATATGTATACATCAGCCACTTCTATATTTTCTGCTGGTTCAAGTTTTAATTGGGTTGTCAAAGAGATATGTAAAGATGTTCTTTTAGAAGTTGGTGAAGAGTATGTATATAGAGCATGTTCTAAGATTGCAGAGAATTCGCCTATAGGTTCAAGAGGGCTTATATTTAATCCATCTCTTTCGGGTGGTAATAGTCTTGATAAAAGTCAAAACATAATGGGTGCTTTTATAGGATTAACATTAAATCATACTAGAGAAGATATGATTCGAGCTTCACTTGAGGGAATAACATTTGGATTAAAAATAGCTTTTGATGTACTTGCTAATATGACTAAATTTAAAGATGAAATGATTGTTGTAGGTGGTGGTGCAAAGGATGATTTTTGGATACAAATGATTTCAGACATTTATGGCGTTAAAGTATTAAAAACATCTATAGATCAACAATCTGCTGCATTAGGTGCTGCTGCTTTGGTTGCTGTTGGAATCAATGCATGGAAAGATTTTTCACCTATAAAAGAGCTGCATGTTATTCAAAAAGTATATACCCCATTAGAAAAAAATCAAAAAGTATATGAAAATATGTTTAACCTTTTCAAAAGTGCATCGAGTTTTATGAGCATGTATGGAGATGAGGCTAGAAAATTTATATAGATATTAATTTATGATAGAATAAAATTTTTAAGGAGTAACATTGATGAATAAATTAAGTTGCAAAGAATTACCAAAAATTATTGATATAAGTTCTGTACGAACTGACGTGACATATGAAGAGATTAAATCTATAGCAGAGATAGCTAATAGGTATAATTTTAAGGCTACTTTTGCCATGCCTTGTTTTACAGAAATGTTACATAAATGTCTTGGCAATAATACTAGTGTAATCCTTGGAGGAGTTGCTGGTTTCCCTTCTGGTGCGGATACTACAGAATCTAAAGTTGAATGTGCTAAAAAAATGAAGGCTGTTGGTTGTGGCGAAATAGACATGGTTATAAATGTTGGTGCTTTAAAATCAAAAGATTATGAATTAGTAAAAAGAGATATTGCTATGGTTGTTGAAGCTGTATATCCACTTGAAGTTAAAACTATATTAGAAATATGTTATTTAACAAATGAAGAAATCATAAAAGCATCTGAGATTGCAGTTGATGCTGGTACAACATATGTAAAAACAGGGACAGGCTGGGGTAATAAACCAACAACTGTTGAGACAATTAAGACTATAAAAAGCACTATAAAAGATAGAGCAAAAATAAAAGCAGCAGGTGGAGTTAGAACTATAGAAGATATAGATAGTATGATTGAATGTGGTTGTGATAGATTTGGTGTTGGGATAAAATCTATTCTAACTATATTAAAAAATGCATATGAAAGAGACAATCTTGAATTTAATGAACCTTTGTTTGAAAAATGGAGTACTGCTCAAGCAAAGTATTAAAAAATATTAATTAGTAATCTTAGAATACTGTTTTCTATTTATTTATTCAAAATATATTAGAAGGCGGTATTCTATTTATTTTAAATATCTTATTAAGATAATAGAATAAAAATTGACAATAAATAATAAATGTCTATACTTTAGATTAGGCATTAAAGTGAGATTTTGTAAAATTATTATGGGGTATTTATGTTATTAAAAACTGAAAGAGAGAAAATAGTATCAATATGTAATAAAATGTTGAAAGAAGGCTATACAAATGGTACTTCAGGTAATGTTAGTATTTATAATAGAAAAGAGAATCTTGTAGCATTATCACCTACAGGTATTCCATATGATGTTTTGACAGCAGAAGATGTTTCTGTAGTTAAATTAGATGGTACACTGCTAGAGGGTAAAAAAGCTACGAGTGAATTAGATTTACATTGTATTTTTTATAAAAATAGAGATGATGTTAGTGCCTGCCTACATGCCCATACAGTATATTCAACAACTGTAGCTTGCCTAAGAAAAAGTCTGCCTGCGATAGATTATATGATAATGGCTGCAGGTGATAAAGAAGTAAGATGCACAGAATATGCCACATTTGGGACGAAAGAATTGGCAGAAAATGCATTTAAAACTATGGGTGAAGCAAAAGCAGTACTCTTGGCTAATCATGGTATAGTTACTGTTGCTGATGATATAGATGGAGCATATGGTATATTAGTTCAAATAGAATATATTTCTCAACTATATATACTTAGCAAGCAAACAGGAATGGAGCCAGCTGTATTAGATGATACGGAGATGATTAAGATGAAAGAATTATTTAAGACATATGGACAGGTAAAAAAATAGATTGGTTTAACTTTATATTATAAGGATATTTAGTAAGATGTCAGTTTCTTTATTGTCGATAGATTTAGGTTCAGGCAGTGGCAGAGCTATTGTTGTTTCATATAATAATGAATCATTTTCATTGAATGAAGTTCATCGTTTCCCAAACGAGATTATAAAGGATAATAATAAATTATTTTGGAATATAGATTATCTGTTTTCAAATATAAAATTATCTATTAAAAAAGCATTTGAATTTGAGCCTAATATAGAATCTATTGCTATTGATACATGGGGTTGTGATTATGCTTGGATTGATAAAAATGGGGATGTACTTAAGAACCCAAGGTCATATAAAGAAGAAATAGAAAAAGATATTATAGATAAAGTGCATTCAATTATACCATTAGATGATTTGTATCAGATCAATGGCAATGCATATTTTAATTTTAATTCAATATATCAGATATACAAAGATATTCATATTGATAAAGTTATAGAACAAGGTGCTTCTAAGTTTTTATTTATGCCAAACTTATTTTTCTATCTTTTAACTGGTGAATATACTTGGGAATATACTATATCCTCAACATCAGGACTAATGGACGTCCGTAAGCGTGATTGGTCTGATACTATATTTAAAAAACTATCAATTCCTAATGATATAAAATCTGACATAGTTATGCCTGGAAATTATAAATGTTTATTAAAGAAAGAAATATTTGATGAGATGGGCTTAAAAGGAAACATTCCACTTGTAGTATCAGTAGCAGGTCATGATACTGCTAGTGCCGTTGTAGGTTTAAATATTAAGCCAAATGCGGCATATCTATTAAATGGGTCATGGTCTTTATTTGGTATAGAGGTAGATGAGCCTGTAACAGACAAACATGGAGTAAAGAGGGCACTTGTAAATGAGGGTTCTTTTAATTCATCTATTCGCTATATGAAAATGTTTTTAGGTACTTGGTTGTTACGTGCTATAAAAGAAGATTATGAAAGGCTTGGTCAAAAATATTCCTATGATGATATATGCGAATATGCCAAAAGCTCTTCTGAAAATGCCTTTGTAGATATAGATGATGAGTTTATATACCCAGACAGCATGATTTTGCTTTTTAAAGATAGATATAGAAAAAAATATAATAAAGAAATACTATCTACAGAGGATATATGTCGTCTAGCTTATAATAGTCTTGGAAATTTATATAGACTTGCTGTTACCGATATAGAAAGCACGTCAAATACAAAAATAGATAGTATCATAGTAGGTGGTGGCGGTACGAAGGATTATTTGCTTTTACAAATAATCGCCAGTAGTACAGAAAGAAAAATAGAAATTGGTATTACCGAGGCTTCTATATTAGGCAATGCTATAGTGCAGTTATATGCCTTAGGTTATACAAATGATATTAGTAATGTTTCTCGTGTTATAGTAGATTAGTTTTGTTGATTTGTAAGTATGATATATTGATAATACATGTATAGAAATATTAGTTGTTTTTTATACTTTAAATATTAAAAAATTGATTTAAAAAGGAGAACGATTTAGATGTTCAGATTAAATGGTAAATTACCAAAGGTTGGCATACGTGGCACTATAGATGGGAGAAGGAAGGGAGTAAGAGAATCTCTTGAAGAACAAACGATGTCTATGGTAAATGGTGTTAAAGCATTGATAGAATCTACATTATACCATGCGAGTGGCGAGAAGGTAGAATGCTATATATTTGATGAAACAATTGGCGGTATAGCAGAATCTTCTCGTTGCCAGCAAAAATTTATTGAAAATAATGTGGGGCTTTCTATAACTGTTACACCATGTTGGTGTTATGGAACTGAGACTATGGATATGACACCACATATACCAAAAGCTGTTTGGGGATTTAATGGAACAGAACGCCCGGGTGCTGTATATTTGGCAGCAGTAGCGGCAGCTCATGCACAATTTGGGGAGCCTGTTTTTTCTATATATGGAGAAGATGTTCAAGATTCAGGTGATAGTTCTATCCCAAATGATGTTAAAAGAAAGATACGAGCATTTATTGAATCGGGGATTGCTGTAGCTACAATGAAAGGTAAAAGTTATTTAGGTATAGGTAATGTATCTATGGGTATAGCAGGTTCCATTGCCGACCCACATTTTTTCAGCGATTATCTTGGCATGAGAAATGAGTATGTCGATATGATTGAAGTAAAGAGAAGGCTTGAATGTGAAATTTATGATAAAGATGAATATAAAAAAGCATTAGAATGGAAGAATAAGAATTGCCCTGAAGGTGAAGACCCTAATCCAAAAGAAACTCAACAAGACAGAGAAACTAAAGATAAGGCTTGGGAAATATCTATAAAAATGGCTCTTATTATTAAAGACCTTATGGTTGGTAATAAAAAACTTAAAGATATGGGATATACAGAAGAGGCAGAAGGTCATAATGCGATAGCTTCTGGTTTTCAAGGACAGAGGCATTGGACTGATTTTATGCCAAACTGTGATTTTGCAGAATCTATATTAAACTCATCATTTGATTGGAATGGCATTAGACAATCATTTATAGTTGCTACAGAGAATGATTGCATGAATGGAATGGCTATGACATTTGGCCATCTTATTTCAAAAACAGCCCAAGTATTTGCTGATGTTAGAACATATTGGTCGCCAAGTGCTGTGAAGCGTGTTACTGGAAAAGAATTGAAAGGTAAAGCGGCAAATGGAATAATACACCTTATTAATAGTGGTGCTGCTGCAATTGATGGATGTGGTAAGCAAAAAAATGGTGAAGGCAAAAATGTTATGAAATCTTTCTGGGATATAACAGAGGCAGAGATGAATGAATGTCTTAAATCTACAAAATGGTGCCCAGCTGAGTTGACATACTTTAGAGGAGGTGGATACTCTTCTCAGTTTTCAACAGAATGTGAAATGCCTGTTACTATGACAAGGCTAAATCTTATAAAAGGGCTTGGTCCAATACTTCAAATTGCTGAAGGTTATACAGTAGAACTTGATAGTGATGTACATGAAGCATTATATAGGCGTACAAATTTTACATGGCCTACAACATGGTTTGCTCCAATACTTACAGGCAGTGGTGCATTTACAACTGTGCATAATGTTATGGATACATGGGGTGCTAATCATGGTGTTGTTTCATATGGTCATATAGGCGATAAGTTTATAACCCTTGCTTCTATGCTACGTATACCTGTTGCTATGCATAATGTTGCTCCATCACGTATATTTAGACCTAAGGTATGGAGTGCTTTTGGTACTGATAGTATGGAAGGGGCAGATTATAGAGCTTGTGATGCATTAGGTCCATTATATGGTAAGTTAAAAAAATAGTTTTAATTTTGTTTCTATTTATATTAGTGCTTTTCTTATTGTTATAATAATTGGATAAGCATTAATATTTTTTATAGGGGTTAGTATGGCAGATAATATTTTGTTGATGAAAAATATAGAAAAGTATTTTAAAGGCGTACATGCTTTAAAAAATTTCAGTTTTGATTTAAGAAAAGGTGAAGTTCATTCCCTTGTTGGTGAGAATGGTGCTGGTAAATCTACATTGATGAAAATACTTTCTGGTATTCATAAAAAAGATGGCGGTGTTATAGAATATTTTGGTAAGCCTCTTGAGATTAAAGAGCCAAAAGATGCTCAAGAACAGGGTATATCTATAGTACATCAAGAACTTAATTTAATGAATCATCTCACTGTTGCACAGAATATTTATATAGGTCAAGAGTCTAGAAAATTCATGAATCTATTTTTAGATGATGAAAAAATGAATAATAAATCTGCTGAAATATTCAAGAAAATGAATGTGGATATTAGTCCAAAAGATAAAATAAGTAAATTATCTGTGGGCAAGCAGCAATTAGTGGAAATAGCAAAATCACTTACTCATGATTCAAAGATACTTATATTAGATGAACCGACAGCAGCATTGACAGATACAGAATCAAAAGAGCTATTTAGAATAATAAGAGACCTTAAAGAGCAGGGAGCATCTATCGTATATATATCACATCGATTGGATGAATTATTCCTGATATCTGATAGGGTTACAATTATTAGAGATGGTGAATATGTTGCTACAAAAAATATAAAAGATACAAATAAAAATGAAATTGTGAATATGATGGTTGGGCGTGTAATATATGAAGACCCAAAATCTGAAAGCACTGTGAAGGCTGATGCGAAGGTTGTATTAGATGTAAAAAATCTAAGTATTGGAGAAGCTGTGCGTGACGCTAGTTTTTCTTTATATGAAGGTGAAGTTTTAGGATTTGCTGGACTTATGGGGGCAGGTCGTACCGAAACAGCTCGGGCTATATTTGGGGCAGATAAAAAGGATGGCGGCAATATTTATATTGATGGCAAACCTGTGAATATAAATAGCCCTGTAGATGCCATTGCAAATGGTATTGGTTATTTATCTGAAGATAGAAAAGAATATGGTCTTGCATTAGAACTTTCTATATCATCTAATATGCTACTTGGTAATTATGATAAATTTTCAAATGGTGTATTTGTAGATGATAATGGCATCAAAAAAACTGTAGAAGAGCAAGTACAATCTTTAAAAATAAAAACACCTTCTATTATGCAATTAGTTAAAAATTTAAGTGGAGGTAATCAACAAAAAGTTATTATAGCAAACTGGCTTATAAAAGAATGTCGTATACTAATTTTTGATGAGCCTACTCGTGGTATAGATGTTGGAGCAAAAAGTGAGATATATAAACTTATAAATGATTTAGCTTCATTGGGAAAGTCAATCATAATGATAAGCTCTGATTTGGTAGAAATACTGAGGATGAGTGATAGAATTATTATTATGTCTGAAGGCAAGACTACTGGTGTCCTTGATATAAAAGAGGCATCTCAAGAATCAATTATGCAATATGCAACAATAAGGCAATCAAGATAATTAAAAGATGTGAAAGGAGTAAAATGTATGTATGATTTAGAAACGAACACATTTACAGGGAAGCTAGGATTTAAGTCTTCTGTGAATAGAAGATTGAGAAAAACGAAAAATTATGTAAAAAGGAATGGTCTACAGAAACTTTTAACTGTAGCTGCTCTTGTAATTATATACATATTTTTTTGCATATTTGGGAGAAATTTTTTCTCATTTGATACATTTACCTTAATATTAAGACATTCCTATTTTATAGGTTTTCTAGCAATAGGAGTTACATTTCCAATCATAACAGGGGGCATAGAGCTTTCGATAGGTTCTTCTGCATTATTTGCTGCTATGTCTGGCGGTGTTTTACTTACAAATACTGGCTTGCCCATGTGGCTTGTTCTAATTATTGTAGTGCTTTTAGGTGTAACTGTTGGTGTAATAAATGGCGTGCTTGTTTCATATATGAACCTTCCTCCATTTATTGCTACACTTGGTACTCTTATGGTTACAAAAGGCCTTTCAGGAATAGTATCAAATTCACAAACAATATATTATCCAACAATAACAGAGCCGGGGGGCTGGTGGTTTAGGTCATTATTTAATGCTACTAGTAATAATTTTCCATTGGGTGCTTTTGTACTTTTGTTCTTTGCAATATTAGCTGCTGTTATATTAAATAAAACAGTTATTGGTAGATATATATTTGCTGTAGGAAGTAATGAAGAGGCTGCTAGGCTTTCGGGTGTTAAAACAAAAAAATGGAAGATAATGGCATATGCCATATGTGGTTTTTATGTGGGATTAGCAGGGATTGCTTTTGCTGCTAGCTACTCTGGAATAAGCCCTGGAGCTGGACAAGGTTATGAATTAGATGCTATTGCTGGTGTTGTTATAGGAGGAACTTCACTTTCTGGTGGTGTTGGCTCTATATCAGGAACTGTGATAGGTGTCTATATAATGAGTGTATTAAAATCTGGTCTACCTTCAGTTGGTGTTGAACAATTTTTCCAATATTTCACTATTGGTATTGTTGTTATTATTTCTGTGTTTATAGATGTATATAGAATTAAACTTGCAAATACTGTGAAAAAATCTGATAACAAAAAGATGAAAATATTGGCTATAGAATTTGATATTGATGAGTTACTTATCAAAATAGAGCATATGAATTCTGATAGGAGTAAAGATTATAGTCAAAATATTGTTAAAATGAAAGCAGAGATAAAAAAATTAAAGATTGATAAAAAAAATATTAAATAAATATTTTTGAATATAATTAAAAATTAGGAGTATGTTTATGAAGAGAATAGTAAAAATTATTTTACTCGCATGTATTGCTTTATTTGTATTAAGTTGTGCTGATAAAGAGCCGTATATCGCGATGGTTTCAAAGGGTTTTCAGCATAAGTTTTGGGTAACAGTAAAAAATGGTGCGGAAGATGCTGCTAAGGAATATGGTGTAAAAATAAATTTTGTTGGTCCTGAGACAGAAAGTGATACAAAAGTACAGCAGGATTTATTAGATTCAGAGATAAATAAAAATCCAGATGCTATAGCATTTGCTGCTATTACAGGAGATTTTTCACAGCAGATAAAAAGAATAAAAGATAAAAATATACCACTTGTTGCATTTGACTCTGGTATTCAAAAAGAGCAACAGCAAGGAGTATTACTTGCCACAGCTTCTACAGATAATAGAGCTGCTGCTGCAATTGTTGGTGAGAAAATGTTTGTGGCTCTAAAAGATAGGATTGCTAAGTTTACAGCAGAAAATAAGGCTATCATCGGGGTTATCCAACAAGATAACTCAGGCTCTGCTATTGATAGGTCTGGTGGATTTGTTGATAAATTTACTGAACTTGCAAATAGTGACCCAAATACTAAAGGTAAATTTAAGATTGTTGTCAAGGTTCCATCTACACAGAATGAGTCTGATATACAACTTGAAGTAAGTGGGTTTAAAGGGAATGCTGTATTAGGTATATATAATACAAATGAAGCAGGTGTAAAGGGTACTGTTTTAGTTTATACAAATAATAAACCAGGTGCCCCAGGTACTATAGTTGGTGATGCACAAGATGGTGGTGATATTATTATATGTGGATTTGATTCTGGTAAACCACAATTAGATGCTATGCGTAATGGTGTGTTTTATGGTTCTGTAACACAAAATCCATATATGATAGGCTATAAAGCTGTTGAACTTGCTGTTTTGGCATCAAGAGGTGAAACAGTTTCTGATGTTGATACTGGTGCAAAATGGTATACTAAAGAAACTATGGATGATGAAGATATAACTCCTCTTCTATATGAATAAAAAATAACTTGTACCAATAAAATATTTTTGGCTGTTATGTAGTGTATAATTAATTTAATATTTTTTATATAACTATATTAGCAGCCTAATTTTTTAGTCTAAATTATTATATGGAGTAAAATATATGTTGAAAAATATACCTAAAATTATAAGTCCTGATTTATTAAAAATATTATCTGAAATGGGTCATGGTGATGAGATTACTATTGGTGATGGAAATTATCCTTCTGCTAGTATGGGTAAGCAAAATCATGTGTTGCGTTATGATACTTTGGATGTGCCTACAATTTTGGATGCTATATTAACCTTATTTCCACTCGATACATTTGTAGATAGTGCAGTATTTCTTATGGATAAGCCAAGCAATATAGAAGAGCCTCCAATATGGAAAATATATAGAGATATATTAAAAAGGCATAGTTATGATAGAGAAATAGGTCTTATCGAAAGGTTTGATTTTTATGCAAGGTCAAAGATATCATACTGTGTTATAGCCAGTGGGGAGGCTGCTATATATGCTAATATAATATTAAAAAAAGGTATTATCATCTAATAACTAATTCGTGTTATATTTTTTAAATTATAGTTTCTCTAGTCCAATAGCTAGCAAAAATCCTATACACATAGATGTAATAGAAGATACCACCATAGGTATAGATAAATTACTTGTCATGCTTGGCCATATGCTAAGTAGTGATACAACAATGAGAGCAAGTACAAAAGAGAATAGCTGTTCACGCCATTTTGCAATAATTATGCTTATAATTTTGGTAACAAAGAATATTCCTATAGCAATTCCAATAGCAACTATAGCTAAGGGTATAATTTCAATATTTTTAACGAAGCTTGATATATTTCGATATTCACCAAGCATTAAAAGTAGTAGAGAGCCTGAAATCCCTGGTATCACCATTGCGGCTGCTGCAAGTATACCAGAAACAAATAATTTTATAGCATATGAAAAGCTCATCCCAGTATATGTTGCTATAGCAGATTCTTTGTCTGAAATCATAGCAAAGTATATAAAAGCACCCATGATTAATGCACCAAATGAAAATGATATTAGATTTTTAATACCAAAGCCTTTTACCTCTTTTGTTACAAATGGTAGAGAGCCTAGTATAAGACCTACAAAAAATATTTGTGTTGGGATGGGGTATGTTGTAAATAAAATTTCGATGATGTTTAAAAAAACAACTACAGCTATAGCAGCACCAATACCTACAGGTATTAGTATTTTCATAGGGCTAATCCATTGTTTTGGCTTAAATATTATGCTAGGTATTATTGCTATTGAATTTGTCAATTTTTCATATATGCCAAGTATAAAGGCAAGCGTCCCACCAGATACTCCAGGTATTGCATTGGCGATTCCTATAACAAAGCCTTTTATAAAAAGTATTATATAGTCTCTCATAGTTGTAATTTGCTCCCTAAAATATAACTTGTTTTATTTGACCTTGAAGAATGGTATATTTTCTTTGTTAAATCTTTTACGCATTTCTTCTATGTTTCTTTTATCATCATAAATACTTAATCTTACAATAAATGTAGAATCTTCTTCTGTAACATAGGCATTATAACCAAGTTCTGATATGATAGCAAGCATTTTGTCAGATTTCGCTCTATCCCTAAATCTACCCATTTGATATATATTTTGTTTATTAGTTTGATATATAGTTGGGGCTTCTAATTTTTTATTTTTAGTTTTTGTGGGCTCACTGTTATCTTTTTGGATATTATGCAGTTTTAATCTTTGCATGGCGAGTGTTTTACTCTGTGTATTTGGATATATAGAAACTATCATATTATATGTATCTATCGCATTTATTTTTTTACCTGTATATTCATAACATAAGCCGACACGATATAATGCAAAGGCACGTTCATTGAATGCTTCATTTTCTTTTATAAGTTTATTATATGTACCGAGTGCTTGATAATACTGTTCTTTGGCAAAATATGAATTTGCTAATCCAAATAGAGCTTCATAATAGACCTCTGTTTTTTTATTACTATCTAACTCTATAATTTCTTTATATTCTTTTATAGCATCATCTATATTATTGAGTTTTATATTAATAGATGCTATTTTTAATGAACTGAGTTTGTTATATTTTGAATTGGGATAATCTTTTTTTACATCGTTAAATATATTTACAGCACTTAGAAAACCATTTTGTAAAATATATAAAGAGCCTATAATATATCCAACTTCATCTCGCCTCAAAAAATCTTTTCTTTTTCTATATATTTCTTGAAAAGCACTAATACTTTTCATATAATCTTTTTCATTTTCTGCTAATATAAATTCCATATCAGCTATATTTTTATGGCGAGGATTTTTTCTAATAATATCTTTAAAGCCTTTTAAAGCATCATTTTTATTGCCACTCTCATATTGTTTTTTATAAATTTCAAAAGTGTTAGAATATATATAGCCATTGTTTATTAATAGAGATAGGATTAATAATATTATATATTTGTTTATTATACTTTTCATAGATTATATTTTTGAAAAATTATTATGCCAAGCAATATTATAACATCATATTTGAGAATAATATAGGTAGTTTATATTTACTTTATTTTAATATTTATCTATACTAGTAATTAAAGATTAGTACTTGGTGAGATTTATGCAAGAAAGCAATAATGAAATTAATAGTAGTAAACAAAATAATAAATTAAAAAAAAAATTTTTATCTTTATGCAAAAATATATATGGATATATTAAAAAATTATTTTTATGGTCATTTCATAAGATAAAAGAATCGCCAGAATCTCTATTTAAATATGTAGGGCGTTTTGAAAGAACACGCATATTTTTATTTTTATGTTATGCATTATTTTTATTAGCTATATATTCTTCTGCAAATAAATTTTTGAATAAAAATAGAGATGAACTAGATTCTCGGCTTGAAAAAATATTAAACATGGTAGAGATAAATGAAATAGCCAATATCACAATTGATATAGAATCTATATTGACAGTAACAAATGAAAATATTGAAAATCAAAAAATTCTAATAGATAATATACTTTCGGATAATTTGGATGAGATAGAAGAAAGCATAAATAACAATATGGAAAAGCAATATAGCCTCATGAGGGAATATATAAATCAGGTTGTTATAAATAATACAAATACAACTACATTTTGGCTTGCATTTTTGTCGGTTATTATGGTAGTGTTTACAATACTTGGGCTTACTATAAATAATAATGTATTAAAGCAGGCAGAGAAAGATATTGCGGCTGTGAAACAAGAGTCTGAAAAAGCTATTCTATCTGTTAAACAAGATTCTGAAAATGCTATCATATCTATAAAGCAAGAGGCTGACGAAGCTATTAAAGAACTTATAGAAGAATCAGAACAAAGTATAAAAATAAGTAATTATTTTAATTTAGCTTTACAGGCTGATGATAGTAAAAATTATGATAGTGCAATAGAAAATTATACTAAACTTATAGAATTAGATAAAGATAATTTCATAGCTTATAATAATAGAGCCATCGTATACTCTCAAAAAGATGATTATGATAATGCTATAAAAGATATTGATAAAGCAATAGAATTAGAGCCTAGTAATGAAGAGTATAAAAAAACAAAATTATTAATAGAAAACATTAGAGATGAGAATTATGAAAATTATGAAAATTTAGATAGTTAATAAAAAGCGTTTACATAAATCTATTGATAGGGTAGTATAGTATATATTAATTATATTGAAAATTTTTATAGATAATTAATATATAAGGAAATAATATGAAATATCACAATATGAAATATCTATTTTTTGTTGTATTTGTGTTTCTTGTAATGCTTGTTATGGCGAAGCTATTAAAACCATTTGCAATGATAATATTTTTTGCCGCATTATTTTATATAGTATTAAATCCGCTATATTTAAAAATACTTGGTAAGAAAGAAATCAAACATGAAAGATTATTTTTCTTCAAAAGAACATCATTAGCACTACTGTTTTCATTTATATCAATATTAATATTTTTGATACCAGTCTCTCTTCTTGGCTATGCTATAATTGCACAGTTAATTCAAGTAACAGATATCGCTGTGAAATTTTTATCGTCTGTAAATATAGAAGAATTTTTTGCAAGTTCCTACATCGATGATATACTCGCTCTTTTGCCAGCAAATTTAAATATATCATTTGAAGAAATTTTATTAAATCTTAAAGATTTATTCCTTTCGCAATTCTCTTCCATAAGTGGATACCTTACACAAAATCTAGCCACTATATTAAAAGGCACAGGTAGTTTTATATCATCATTTATATTTATGATATTTACCTTGTTCTTCTTCTTCCTTGATGGCGAATATATTATAGGGGAAGTTAAAAAGTCATTGCCTATAAAACAAGAATATGTAAATAGACTATCTCATGTGGCTGGCGAGGGGATACAATCTATAGTATATGGAAATCTATTGACGGGGCTTTTTCAAGGATTTTCAGGATTTGTTGTATTTACGCTATTTGGTGTAAAGGGCTCTCTAATGTTTGGATTTTTGGTTATGATATCATCATTTATTCCAATAATTGGAACATCAATTATATGGATACCACTTGGTCTTATTATGATGGTACAAGACGGTGTTTTCATGGGGCTTTTCCTTATAATTGCATCTTTTGCGGCTATTACATTGCCAGACAATTTCATAAGACCTCTACTACTGGGTGGGCGAATAGATTTACATCCAATATTTGTATTTTTCTCTATCCTCGCGGGTATTTTCAGTGTTGGCTTAGCTGGTATAATACTTGGGCCATTAAGCTTCATACTATTTTTTGAGGTAATGAAAATATTTAATGAAAATGATAATGACAATGATAGTTCAAATAGAAAAAGTGGTAATAGAAAAAAGTTATATGCACCATTAAAAAGGTCTCGTTCATCGCGATAGAATATTTTATTTGTTTTGATTTTTTGATATTGACAAATCTATATAATAATATGCTTCTGTTAAGTTTGGATTTATTTGTATAGATTTGTTAAAGTTTTTTAATGCTATGCTATAATTTTTGATGTCTATATATACTAAGCCAAGCTCATAATATGCTAGAAAATTATCAGGCTCTATACCTATAATCTTATTGTAATAGCTAATAGAAATTTCATATATATTTAAGTATTTGTATGTTCTTGCAATAAATATTAAGATGTCTATATTATCATTGTCATTTGCGGCAGTAAAATCAGACAATGCAAGTGTATAGTCTGCTTTGTAAAAATATGAAAGACCCCTATAATAATAAATATCTAATGTAGTATTATCTAAGGCTAATTCTTCACAAATATTCAATGCCTTTGAAAAATCACTTATTGCAAAACCATAGTCTTTCATTCTATAGTAAGCGATGGCTCTATTATAATAATACTCTATATTTTTATTATCTATATCTATAGCCTTTGAATAGTCCTCTATAGCCTTTGAATAATTGCCATTATCATCGTATGAGTTACCTCTATTGTTATAAAGGGTAACATTAAATTTATCAATATCTATAGCTATACTATAAATATCTATAGATTTTTGATAGTCTGATATTTTATAATATGCATAACCCAAGTTGTTATATGAATTTATATTTTTATTATCAACAGAAATTATCTCTTGATATATATCTATTGCAAGTAGATACTCTTGCCTATTCAAGTATATATTTGCAATATTATATTTAGCATCTAAAAAGTATGGTTTTAATTCAACAGATTTTTTAAAATCTTTTATTGCAAGCTCATATTCAAATAATCTAGAATAGCATAGCCCTCTATTATAAAAAGCATTATATAAATTTTCATCCAGCTCTATAACATTATTAAAATATTTAATAGCATCATTATAATTATTTTGTTTATAATTTATTAAGCCATCATTATAATATTTCTTTATTTCATCATTATCTTTCATATCTATTTTTTATAATAATTATAACTAATTTAGCCAACCATTACATCTTCAGTAGGTATATCCAATAGATGGCGTTTTTCAGAATCACCTATACTCATAAGTATTGTAAGGTGCCCTATACGACCAATATACATAAGTAATATGATGATGCACTTGCTTATATCAGACAGCTCTGCTGTTATACCAAATGATAAACCTACAGTGGATATAGCGGATACACATTCATAGATTATAGACATAAGTGGTATATCTGCTTCTACTATGCTTATAATAAAGGAACTAAGTGTCGCAATTAAAAATGCTATCATTGTAACAGCAATAGCTTTATTTATAAGAAATGTTGGTATACGCCTGCCATGTAGTACCATATATGGCTTATTTTTGATAACAATATATAAAGAAGATATCAGTAGAAAAAGTGTGGTAGTTTTTATACCGCCACCTGTACTACCGGGGTTTGCCCCTATAAACATCAAAAATATCACAAACCATTGGCTGCTTTCTTTAAAATTAGATATAGGAACAACTTCAAATCCTGCGGTACGTGGTGTTATACTATTAAATATAGACACAACTATTTTTTTATCTAGGCTATAGTCTTTGAATGAATTATTATATTCATTCAAAAATATAAACAGAGTACCAATCACAACAAGTGATACTGTCATTATGAGCACGACTCTAGTTTGTGTGGTCATTCTAATTTTTCTATGAGTATTTTTGCTTAGCTCAATTTTTATCTTTCTAGTAAACATTATTAACAAATGAAATATTACAGTAAAGCCAAGACCACCTAATATTATAAGGGCAGATATTGTTATAACAAATGTATAATTATCTACAACCCCATGTAAACTATCTGAATATGTACTAAATCCAGCATTACAAAAAGCACTTATAGAATGGAATATTGATAAGGCGATACGCTCTTGAATTGTATTTGCATTTATTTGTGTAAATAGAATAAGAGCACCAATGAGCTCAATTATAAATGTGGCTATAATAATAACTTTGACTATTTGTATTGGTTTATATTGTTTACCTATGTCAAATACGCCATAGTTTCTTACTCTATCATTTACGCTAACTCTTTCGCTAAATATAGACATAAAAAGCACAGAGAAAGTCATTATGCCTATGCCACCTATTTGAATGAGTATAATAATAATTACTAAACCAAAGATGCTAAATGTTGTACTAATATTAAACATGCTAAGACCAGTTACACATACAGCACTTGTGGAGATAAATATAGCATCTATAAATGATATTTGTGTCGTATCTATTGTGCTTATTGGTAAATAGAGAGCAAGAGCACCAGATGTGATAGCAAATATAAATGAAAAAGAAATAAGCTGAGATGGGCTTAGTGTTGATGTTGAAAGTGAAGACCAATTGGATAGTAGAATCCATATATAAGTAATAATAGCAATAATAAATTCAAACATATATGCTTTTTCATATTTAAACTCATCTTTTATAAGTATAGATATAAAAATAAGAAGGACTGATTGTATAATATATTGTATTAGTTTTTTTCTCTCTATATTTTTTATTTGCCATAAAATAGAAATACTATAAAAAATTGCTAGTATAAAAAGTATAAATTTAAAGTGAATAATTAAAAAATGATTTTCATTTGTAACTTTTATTTGGAATAATATAAGAAATATACTAAATATAGAAATAGTAATGGCAATAATATTTGTAGCACTTATTATTTTTTTAATTGTATTACGTAGATTAAAGTTATGGTCTTTATTTGGATCACTATTAAATATTTTTTTTAAATTATTATGTTTTTTTATCATAAATATCCAGTTATGTGTTTATTATAAAATAAATAATTACACCAGAAAGCACAAATACAGACAGACCTAATACCAAAAGAACTGTATTTATAAGACGTTCTTTTTTTTCATTTTTAAGCATTTTTAATTTCATATCTTCATATAATTGTATCTTTACAGGTTCAGTTTCTGTTACAACAGAATACACATTATCTATAATTTTTAATATAAATACAATACCTTCTTTGCCTTTATTCATTCTTTTTACAACAGTTGCAGGGATTGGAGTTATTCTTCCATCTTTAGTTATAGCCTTAAACATTGTATTTATATTTTTTTCTTCTTCACTACTATTACTTACTCGTATCATAATAACATCATTTTCAAGTATTTGATTTATTGGTTTGCCGTATACAGGTGATAATACAAGTGAACTTTGAATTTTAAGCAAATCATCTTTATTTTGAGATTCGTCATTTTCATTATCTATATCTTCATCATTCTCATCATCATCATCTATTAAATCTTTATGAACTCTTTCAAAGCCAGTATAAATAATGGCATTTTCATCATCTAAAGCCTTTGTTATGATTTGTTCTATTATCCTTACATTATTATCTACATTTGTTCTATATTCGGATTTTTGATATAAGTTTAATACATCTATGAATTTTTTTGTGAATATTGCATATAATTTTGTTTCAAGGTCGGAAATAAAATTAATGGGTAATAAATTATCCTTAATTTTATTTTTTATAGTATTTTTTATAGTAATGTAATTAGAATTTAGGCTAACAGGTTCTACAAATTTTTCATCATGTGATAATGCAATATATTTATTAATAATTTTTGATTGAGAAACATCAATAAATAGTAATATAACGCCATATGTAGTTGTATCGGATGATTTATATATAATCTTTGCAACTAAAATATAGTCATCATTATTGGCATTATTGTCGGGCTCATCTAATACTTCACTCATATCTTCCATATCGTAATCATTTTCAAAGTTGTTATTTTCTTCCATAAAAGTTAATCCTAAAATATAATTGCTCGGCTATTTTAACTTGCACTTTATAATAAATCAATATAGCATGGCATAATATGTTATATTAGGTTTACATTAATGATAAGTATACGAAAACGCAGGCGAATACGCACATTAACGAAAATATCACTGACCATTATACTGTTAACTATATTCATGATAATTATCGGTTTTAAACCCGTTGGCATACATAAAAAAAATATTTCAAAAATTGATATACCAAAAGATACTATATTATATCTAAGTGTAAATAGTATAGATGATAGTATATTAAAAATTGTTAATTCAATATATACACATAAAATAGTACATGATAAATCTTTGTATAATTTTGCGATAATGCTCAAATATATTAAAGTATTTACAGATGATTTTCTTAATAAAGATTTTCCAGTGGGTATTTTGGGTAAATATTTATTCTCACGCAATGCCTCTTTAATGCTTTGGGGTACAAATCAAGTAAATACAGTATTAGATAGTGAATGGTACTTTATGTTTGATGTTGGGCATTTTTCTAATTTTGCCATAAAAAAAATACTGACAGAAGAAGTTACAATACTAGATAATAAATATATACTTAATAGTAGTAAATATCAGGATATAGATGTTGTTTCTGTGAGTATGGAAGAAAAAAATAATATTGTCTTATATTTTGCTATTTATAAGGGCAGATTAATATTTACAGAAAAAATTGAGAATATAAAAAAGATTTTAGATTTTCTAGGTTCAAAAACATCTAAAATAGATAAAATAATAGGGCTTAAAAACATAGAAACGAAGTTTTCACCCGATATGTCCTTATATATTGACTATGATGGGTATAAAAAAATCTTTAACTTCAAAGAAAATACTTTTTTAGATGATATGAAATTTTCAAAATTATATGGATATATAAGCTTAGATTATGAAAAAATCGATTTAGACATTCATATGATTTCTGAAAGCAATAATATAAAACCTAATAAAATAAAACAAAAAATTATAGACTATGTTCCATCTTCTTCACCATTATATTTAGGGCTATCTATAGGTAATAGTTATTTATATACGAATATATCTAAGTATAATATTATAAATACTATACCACTTTTAAAAAATACAATAGATGAATTTAGGACTGTCTATAAACTTGGTGATATTATACATAGCCCTATAAATGAAAGTGCTATTTTCTTTATAACAAATAGTGATAATAAAATATATCCAATACTTGCGGCAAATATTATTGGGGATGAAATTGTCATACCCGAGTTAGAAGTAGAGTTGCTTAAAATATCCCCAAATATGGAAAAAAACTCTATATCATATGAAAATCAATTTATATACACCTATAAATTAGAAAATAATAATTCACTAAGCTATACATTTATAGATGATGTATTTTTATTTTCAAAAACACAAGAAGCTTTGAAGATTTCAATAGATAGCTATAAAGATAAAAGAACAATATCTTATTGTTTTAAAAAAAACCAAATAAATACAAGCGATAAAAATTATTTATTTGAATCTAATTTTAAGAATACAGGCAGGATATTAAAACAACTAGATAGCGATATTGAAGATTGGAGCTACCCTGAATATATATTGGCTGGGGTAAAATTAAGTAAAAATATAACAACAATAGAAACTAGGATATATTTAAATCTCAAAAATGTAGATTAAAACATTAACTATTCATCTATCTGTATCATTGTACTGAGATGCTAGTTTGATTCATCTGCCCTTGGTAGCCAACTAGAATAAACTTTGTTCAAATCATTATTTTTTGTAATTTTAATTTGCAAATATTTTGCAATATCATCATTCATCTTTTCATAAAGCCATATATCTATAGAGTCTATTATGTCATGAATTCCCACAATACCATTTACTTTCTCATATAAATCTATCATTTTTTTAAGGCAGCATTAGGGTCTTTATCAAACATTTCTTCATATTCAGAAAGTAAATCTTTTATTTCTTGATATTCCTTATCCATTATATTAACTCCTGATTTGTAGAAACATTATTCTAATCATCTATTTGTATGATTCTAGCACCATCAGATGGCTTTAGTATATAAACGTCAGCATCTCTATGTGTTTGTTCTTTATATTTGATGTAAAGTGTTTCTATAAATTCTTCTGCCATCTCTTTTTTAATAAATGACAATACACCTCCACCAAAGCCAAGCCCAATCATCTTTGCACCAAATACATATGGCATTGCAAGGCATTCTTCTACTATTATATCTAATTCAGCAGAGCTTACCTCATATTTTGAACGTAAGCCATTATGACTTTCTGTTAATAGGCTCGCTAAATCTTTTATTTTTTCTTTTTCAATATATTTTACAGCATTTTTAACACGTTCATTCTCTTCAATAGCATAGATAACACGTTTTTGTTCTTTTGGTGTAAGGCTACTTTCTATAAGGCTCGTATCTTTACTTGAAAGGTCGCATATAAAATTTATATTAGGCTTTCCTTCTTTAAGTTTTTTGAGTGCATTAATACATTCTTTTTTTCTAGAGTTATATTCGCCATCAGCTATACTACGCTTTTTATTGCTATTTATAACAACAAGGCTATGCTCATTAAAATTAAATGGGATATGTTGTATCTCAGAAGTTTGTGAATTGTATAGAGTTAAATGTGATTTCATGGAGGCAAATATAGATATATAATTATTTATTGATGTTTTATGTGATGCGAACTGTATTTCAGATCTATATGATAAATTTGCTAATTCTAGTTTATCTTCAATCTTAATATTATTTGTAGATAATGTTGCTAGTAAAAAACAAGCACATAATGAGCTGCTTGATGCTAATGATGTATTGTATGGAAGGTCGCCATAAAGATAGATGTCCACTCCAGATATATCATGTTTGTCCTCAAGTAGCGTAAATAAAACACCTTTGATGCATTTTATCCACATATCCTCAGTAGCAGATTCTATGTTGTCGAGTAAAATACTTTTCTTAGCCTTTTGACTATGGGCATAGACATTAACCTTGCGGTCATTTCTTTTTCTAGCTACTATATAAGTGCCTCGTTCTACAGCACAACTTAATATATTACCACCATTATAGTCGATATGCTCGCCCATCATAGTTATACGTCCTGGAGCAAAAAACAACTTAGCCTCACCCTTAGGTCCATATATATCTCTAAAACGTGTAACTATTTTTTGGTATATCCTTGGTATCATTTCACTGCCTTATGTTTAAAATTGATTGTAATTCATACCATAATTTATAAAAAAATACAATATCTATATTAGTTAAAAATGCATTATATAAATTATATCTTGAATATTATTGTATCGTACTTTATTATAGAAAATATAATAAAATAAATTAAATATATAATATTTATTTTTATTAATACTTTTAAATATTATTATGAGGACTATAAAGTGCTACATATAGAAAATATTGAAGAAAAAGACATAGAATCTATAATTTGCATTTCAAATCAAAGTAAATATATTCAATTAAATGAAAATAATATTTATTTTGATTTAGAAAGCCCTATCTATACATGCCTAGCTATACATGATGATAATATAATGTTAGGTT
Source organism: uncultured Spirochaetia bacterium (assembly GCA_947040495.1). Lineage (GTDB taxonomy): Bacteria > Spirochaetota > Brachyspiria > Brachyspirales > Brachyspiraceae > CAMRBQ01. Next base: position 3,592 of record CAMRBQ010000016.1, on the reverse strand, counting down.
TTATTATAATATCAGTATTAGGCTTACCTATTCTAATATCTCTCACTCCATGACAATGTATATGAAGAAGGAAAAGGTTTTTATAAAGATTAGAAAGGCATTCTTTATGGAATTGTATTCTGCTGAAATAAGAATGGGCTATGATTTTGACCCTAAGTATCAAGTGTTAATACGATTATTTGGATTTAGTGGAATGCCATAAAATAGATATAATGAGGAGGATAACAATGTTAAAACATCATAAAGAATCAATTGAAAATTTAATTAGTTATTTTAAAGAAGATGAAAATATTATTGCAATTATATTAGGTGGTTCAATTGCAAAAGACTGTGAACGAATAGACTCCGATATAGATGCTTTAATTATAGTTACCGAGGAAAAATATAATATCCTTGAAAAAGAAAAGAAATTATCTGAATGTATTTTTGGATATTGCACTTATGAAAATGGCTATTTTGACGTAAAATACTCTACGATAAAATATTTAAAACAGCTTTTAATAAACGGTAGTGAACCTTCAAGAAATGCATTTGCTTGTTCAAAATATATTTTTGGTAATAACAATGAAGTTAAAAAGCTAATATCCGAGATACCAAAGTTTCAAATAAAAGCAAAAACAGAGAAGATGCTTTCTTTTTACAGTGCTTTTAATTTGAATTATGGTTATTTTTGGAGCGTTTCTAATAAAAATCCTTATCTTAGGGTAAAAGTTTGCAGTGATATTGTTTTGTTTGGGTTACGTCTAATGCTTCAAAACAATGAAGTATTATTTCCATGTCATAAATCTCTATTATCTACCGTTGAAAATTTAAGCAATAAACCTAAAAATATAATCGCGTTAACAAATAATTTTATATCAACACCAACAGAAACTACTAAAAATGATTTTGTTAATACGGTGTTAAATTTTATTGACTACACTCCGCCTGAAAATTATGACGAAGTTTTAACAAGATTTATTGATGATAATGAATTATGGTGGTATAAAAAAAGACCTGTTATTGCAGAGTGGTAATTATAAACCAAATAACCATAATCTTATCTAACATCAAAATCAATAAGCACCAGTAAAATTTCAATAATAAAACAATTAAATAGCATAGAAAGGACGGATTAATTTACGTCCTTTCTTGTTGTCAAAATTAGAAAAGGGGGTATAAATTATGCTGAAAAAATCGAAAGTATATAAAAAATTGTATACGTTGGGTGTAGCATTACCAACTATAAAGCAAAGTGGATACACAAAAAATTGATGAGTTATTGACAAAATTAAAAAAGTTAGTTAGCATGAAATCAAAAAGTATAGAGTATTATAAAATGATATATATAGACAATATTAAAGAGAAAGATGTAGAAGCCATTCTTTTGATATCAAATCAAAGTGAATATATTCAATTAAATGAAAATAATATTTATTTTTATTTAGAAAGCCCTATTTATACATGCCTAGCTATACATGATGATAATATAATGTTAGGTTTTATTATCATATCAGTAATAGAAGATGAATCTGAAATTATAGATTTAATAATATCAGAAAAGCATCAAAGACAAGGCTTTGCTCAAATTTTGCTTAATAATTCTATAGATATTATTATTAAAAAAAATGTATCTCATATATATTTGGAAGTACATGAGGATAATTCTAATGCTATAAAATTTTATAAAAAAAATAATTTTGTAGAAATATCTATAAGACATAATTATTACAATTACAACAAATCAGCTATAATAATGAATAAAGATATTATTAGTTAATAAATATTTTTCTATAATGATTTTTATTAGCTATTTTTTATCTTCAGGTATAATATCTTTTTCAGTATCATCTATTTTTTCAGACATCATATCATCATCATCTTCATTTTTATAGGCTACAGAACTATCCAAGAGCCTATTCAGAGCAAATAATGCAACCTCTATCTCTTCATCATCTGGCCGTTTTGTTGTTATCTTTTGTAGTAGAAGCCCCGGTAATATTATAATACGTACAAGTGGAAAGCTACCAAATCTAAAGCCAAGTCTTAATAGCTCATATGATATCCCAGATACTAGTGGCAAAAGCATTATATTAAATGCTACAACAGTAGTCCTTGCTATTATTTCTGAAGGAGCACCATTAGCATAAACTATATTATATACAAAATAACTTGTAAACATATATAAAATTATAGAAATACTAAGAACCAAAAATAAAAATGTAGTTCCACATCTTGGATGTATAGTTGTATATTTTTTTATATTTTCTTTATTAGGCTCTTCACCATGTTCAAATGCATTTACAACCATATGCTCAGCACCATGATATTCAAACACACGTCTAATGTCTTTGAAAAAATGCATACAAAATAAGTATAAAATAAATATTAAAAGCTTTATCGCCCCTCTAAGCATATTAAATGCTACAGGAGAGCTTTTTTCATCTATTCCTAGAAGACTTGTTGTAACATATGGCAGTATAACAAAAATACCCACAGCAAATACTAATGAGATAACCATAGAAATTGTCATACCCAATGGGCTTATCTCTTCTTTTTTTTCACCTTCTTGAAGCGAGGCATTTGCAGAATAAACAAGTGTTGAATATCCCATCTTTACCATTGAAAATAAATTGATAATTCCCCTTATAAATATCCATTTACTCATTGGGTTCTTATTTTCTTTAACAGGCTTTTTTATATATGTAAGTGATTTGTCGGGCTTTCTTACAGCAACCACATAATCTGTTTTATTTCTAAGCATTATGCCTTCAATAACCGCTTGTCCGCCAACGCCTTGCACTACTCTGCTTTTATCTAATTCTTTTTTCATTATTTTTCCTTAAAAATTAATCATTACTATAATAATATAACCAAAAAATATGTCTAATATAAAAAATATTTTCTAATTTTTTTTAACTATCAACTATTCCATGTTTAATGACAGCTTTTTCAATACTACTAAAGCTAAGATTTAATGCTGAGTTAGTAGATAAAAAAGCCTCTTTTTCCCAATCAATTGTAAAATAAAATAAGTTATATAGCATAATATGTTCTTTTAAAAAGACAATACCATATCCTTGTTTATTTGGCAATGCTTCAAAACTAGTACAAGACTTCATATTATTAAAACAAGTCAAAGGTAAATATACATCACATTTATGGAGCATATTTTTATTTTTTGTAGTTGCAGCAGTGCCACCATTAGAAAGAGAATATATTTTTATAAAAGATTTGCATGTTTTTTTGCCATCTTTTTTTATTTTATTGGCATTTGACTTAGCCCATGACTGAAATATAGTAACAGTATCGATCTGTTGTTTATTAGGATATTCAAAAGAGCTTAACTGTAAATTGTTAGAATATGCTAAACTATAGGGGGTAAGCCCTTTGTTTTTTATAGATTGGATATTATATTTAGTTAATAAATCATTAAGTATATTTATTTTTAAATTATTATAAGTATCAATATAAACCTCAAATATTTTATACAAAATTATATATAAACATTTAAAAAATAATAGATATTTCTGTAATATAAAACTATAGTTCTTGTGCTACTTCTTCTGTTTTATAGACTTCAAGGATATCGCCTTCTTTTATGTCATTAAAA